>NZ_JBJDRM010000002.1:0-275785 GCF_044987515.1 Sphingobium sp. ZW T5_29 | reverse complement strand
CCTCCTGCCTTTCGAAACCTGTTTCGAATGTTCTTACATCATCGGCCACTACGATACCCCTCAGACGAGGGGCGAAACATAGACAAATCAGCGCTTACGAAAATGTGGGGAGGTTTTTGCGCTTACGCTGATTCTGATCTTCACTAGGTCGCAGCCGCGCAGCTTGCTATCGATGGCGAGATCAAAGAGGGCCCGATCCCGAATGCGTCCATGCTGGTCGAGGAAGAAACGGACGGCCCAGATCTGACGGGGTTTGAGCGCGCGCTTCGCCCCCACCTTGCGTCCGGCGTTCCAAGATACTCGCTCGCGAGCGGCGGGATCAAATTCTGACAATCCCATGACACGTCTCCTAAGGCCATGATGGCCACAGGTAGAACGCTTCAGAGTAGGCCGACCCTTTGCCGACGCTCAGGAGCGAATTCCTCACGCCGACGTTCGGTCGGTCCGCTTTCCCGATCTGGACGCCCAAGACTGGCCGCTAGCCGCCTGACAGCTTTCAGGCTTGCGGCTGAGAAAAGCTGACACTGAAAGTGTCCGTCCCCGACAGCAGCACTCACGCCAATCGGCGGCGTATCGGACAGCGGTTGCCTCGCTGCTTTGCTATGATGTCACATGGTATCATCGTGGCTTAGGCTCTCACCCGGGCACCAATGTCTTTCGAGCGTCGCGATCACTCGTGCACTGCGGTCGGTGCCGAGTAATTGTAAAACGCCAATGCACCATCGATCATGGTACGATACCATCCATAGCCGAGATTGACGGCGGCCAATTCTCTGGATTGAAGACGACCTGCGTATATACCAATAACTTCGTAGTGCGACATTTCTTGAAGCGCACCGATATCCTGATTGTGCGCGGTGAAAGTGGTCACACGACGCACGATCGGAGAACCGGACATACCAGCCGTCGTCGCAGCATCAATCAGAAACATGGGCCGACCCGCTACACCCATTGATGTCTCGGAGGCAATTGAACCTCGCTTCCATAAGGGAAGCATCAGCCCCTCATAATTCTGCAGCGGGTATCCTAAAATAAAGCAGTCATCACCGACATTGGTAACGATGCGCGTACCCAGATGATCATTAATAAAACAACTCATCGTCTCTGCCCCACTAAAGCCGGTGCGATTAGGGTCTCGTGCGATCACGGCTCCGCAGGGAATGGGGATACCCCAAATATCGACGCTTTGCCCGCCGACTTGGGGAGGCTTTTCCAGAACCTTCGCCATCTCCTCATCGCTCCATTCTAGCGTCCAGCGGATACGCTTAATGTTGACGACGCCCAAGGTTGTTGAGACCGACATACCGTAAAATCGAATGCGCCTCGGGACGTATCCACTCGCGCTGATTTCTTCAGTAAGCGCGTTTCGTCCAGATGCGACATGCCAGTTTGTGACCAGAAATGGCTGGCCATCTCGCCTCCAGAAAAAACCACTAGCCGTGTGAAGCACGGTGTCCGACCCATCGTTGGCCATAAGTTCAATAGGTGTGCAGCAAAACGACAGCCCGTTGAAACTTGCGCCAGCGAAATTCTCTCCTCCAGCGACTGTCGAGACAGTGCTCCCTCCACCATACTTCAAAACGCCGTCATTCATCGCGTCTTTTCCAATGCAAAAGCTTACCGTCGCGCTCTGCTGAGAGCCGAGTGGGGCATTGCCCCCGCAGGCGACCGGTTATTATGCTGTGCACAAAATCGCATTGATGCATATCTTTTCCCCCAATTAGCGCGCGGCTATCACGATCAGTTTGATGTCAGCAAAATGTCCGAAAATGGGTCGTCTCCACAATTTTTCTAATCTAGGCGCAGTGAACGTCGCCTTACCTCGATTCCGGATTCGGAAGCTGACAGTCGCGACATTGCCAAACCTGCCTTGCCAGCCGCAGCCAGCAGAGTCGCCGTCAAACGCCGCTGGCACTTGGCTCTCGCTAACCATAAACGCCATTTATCGCTGGACAAAACCGAACACAACGATATAGTTGTGTCATGATACCGGACCTAATCGAGCTGGGGCCACCTTGCCCTTGGGCCGTGTTGCCAGCCGGCATTCACGACACGACGCTTGCTGAGGTAGAGGCTCGCTTCGCGACCACACCCCATCGCAAGTGGCTGTTCGATGGCTTCGTCCGCATGGTTCAGGCTCTGGCGGCCGCCGGCTGCCGTTATGTTTATCTGGATGGCAGCTTCGTGACCGCGAAACCGCACCCCGGCGACTACGACGGCTGCTGGGAGCATGTCGGGGTCGACCCGGCCAAGCTCGATCCGGTTCTTCTCGATTTCGACAACAAGCGAGCAGCGCAAAAAGCAAAATACCTCGGTGAGATGTTCATTGCCGGAATGCCCAATGGGCCGGGCGCACCCTTTCTCGACTTCTTCCAGGTCGAGAAGTCATCCGGCCTGGCCAAGGGCATTCTCCGCATCCCGCTCGCGCCGCTGAAAGGAGCGACGCCATGATCACCAACGAAAAGCAGTACAGGTCGACAAAGGCTTCGATCGAGAAGCTGGCGGGAGCCTTTGCCACACTTGAGACATCGACCAGTGACTTCCCTGAAGTGTTCGCGAAGGCGCAGCGCTCGGCACTGCGCAGCCAAATCGACGAACTCGAGGAGGACGTGCGCTTCTACGAGGACCTCCGCGCGGGCAAAATTTCGGAATTCTCGGCGGAAAGCCTTCACGATCTTCCTGATATCCTTATTCAGGCCCGCATCGCGCGCGGCATGAGCCAGAAGGATCTCGGCGATTTCCTCGGCGTCGCCGAACAGCAGATCCAGCGCTACGAATCCGACCGCTATCGTATGGCAAGCCTCGACCGACTCACGGAGGTGGCCGACGCCCTGAACGTGCGCATCGTCGAGCGCGCCCAACTGGTCGGCAGCCCGAAACTCGATAGCGTCGATCCGACGGTTTGGCAGGCATTCCCGGTCGCCGAAATGTATAAGCGCGGCTGGTTCGAGGATTTCTCGGGCACGCTCTCACAGGCAAAGAAGACTGCCAGCGATCTAATCCCGGCATTCCTGCGGGGTACTCACTCGCAGTTTGCGCCGATGGCCCTTCACCGCAAGTCGGTACGGTCGAGTGGACAAGTCCATGAAGCCTCCATTGCCGCTTGGGAAGCGCGAGTTCGGGCACTGGCCGATCGAAATCCACCCGACCGTGCGTTTGATCGAAACCGTCTCACCGCGGAATGGGTGCGCGGCTTGGTCGGTCTCAGTCTGGAAGACAATGGACCACGCCTTGCAGCCGACTATCTGCGCGACGTAGGCATATCGCTGGTGATCGAACGCCACCTGCCAGGCACATTGCTTGACGGTGCCGCGCTGGCGTCAGCCGATCATCATGCCATTGTCGCGATGACCCTGCGTCACGACCGGCTCGACAACTTCTGGTTCACGCTGCTCCACGAGATCGGCCATCTGAAGCTGCACATCCGGTTGGGAGAATACGCGGCGATCTTTGACGACAACGATTCGCCGGCAGCCGACAAGGTTGAGCAGGATGCCGACTATTTTGCGCAGGAAGCCCTGATCCCGGAGGCGAACTGGAACCTTGCGGTGTCGCGCTTCACCCGCAACGACAAGGCAGTCGTGGCCGATGCCAAACGCTTCGGCGTGGCACCTGCGGTGATCGCTGGCCGGATCCGGCGGGACGCGAATGACTACACACTGTTCCGCACGCTCGTCGGCAATGGCGAAGTTCGCCGCCAGTTCGATATTTAAGGGGGCGACGACATGCCAATTACGCACACCGACTACGTGCCGATCCTCAAATGGCGGCAGGGCGAATACCAAGCGCTCTTTCGCCTGCCGGACGCCGTTAAGGACAGGACCGTTCCTCTTATCGAGATCACACCCCCGGATTTCGATTTCGAGACGTGGACACCTTCGAAGTCGATCGACGATCACGTCGCAAAGTTTGCCGCTCGCTTTCGAGCCAAATGGGGAACGCGCCTTGCGCTGCTCGACTGCGGGCTGCTGGATCCGGCTGAGGTGATGCAGGGCGGAAAGCATCCAATGCTATACCTGTGCGAGGAGGCATTCGCACGGGGAGCCACGCTTATTCCGGTCATCAGACTGGACAGCAACGCAGCCTATCGCACGGCCGTGAGAGCCGCGAGCGCATTGATGCAGACCGGAGTGATATTGCGCTGTACTCTTGACGAAGCTCTGGATCCCGACTTCGACCTCAATGTTGGTGCAGCACTTCAGCAACTCGGTGTGACCATCCCCGACTGCGATGTGGTTCTCGACCTCGAAGCCCCGGCCTGGGATCCTCAAGACGTGCTGATCAACATAGTCACCGCTGCGATCCAAGCATCGAATGCCATGGCGACTGCGCGCAGCCTCGTCCTCGCGGGTACATCATTTCCCGCTTCCATGGCCGAGGTGACCGGTCCCATTCAATTCTGGCCTCGGCGGGAATGGACGTTTTTCCGGGCGCTCCTGGCTAATCTGGGCGAGACTGTCCGCAAACCGACATTTGCTGACTATGCCATTGCCGCCAATGGGTACTCACAAATGGACATGAGGAAAGTGAAGCCTTCGGCAACGATCCGCTACGCCTGTGACGATGGCTGGATTATTGCGAAGGGTGTCAACGTGCGTGACAACGGGTTCGGGCAGTATCGGGGATGCAGCGGCACCGTTACAGGATCAGCCCATTTTCTGGGTTCGGGTTTCTCGCCCGGCAGTGATTATATCGAGCAGTGCCGAGACGGGATTGCCGGCACCGGGAGCCTGTCCACATGGCGGTGGGTAGGCTCGAACCATCACATCACAAAAGTGGTGGCCGATCTCGCCACGATGTTCGGGCCTTGAGAGTCTCGCGGACAGTTTGCGAGAGACGGCGCAGCGACAGCCTATCCACCAACATCTTGTAGAGCGTCGCGCGTGGAGCGCGGAGTTCTCGCTCCGAGACGCCAAGACTTCTCAGGATCGCCTGCGCTTCAGGTCGCCACAGCAGACGAGCCAGAATAAGTGGATCGATGCCCTTGTTTGCTCGTTCCGGTCGGACACGACGGAACCGCACGCCCTGGGTCGCCCCGCGCTCGGCGACCATGATGCCCCACCAATCAGGCACCATCGTCATGGCCGATGCGAGATGTTTGGGATCGACGATCAACAAGGCCTTGTCGACAACTTCGCCATAGGCGGCCACCTGCCGCGGCAAGCGCTCCAAGGTGTCGGCTTCTGCCTTGATTTCGACGCCGCGAATGTGGCCGTTGATCACGGCAATATCGATCCGGCAACTGCCATGATCGAGGCCGAGTTCATCGATGATCAGGGTGTCGGGGCAGGCCTGGGCGTGCGTGAGCAACCGCCGATAGGCGGCTTTCCTTACATCACTGTCCCGAAGCGGTGTCGAAGCCATCCCGAAGCGATAGCCGTGGTTATAGCGGAGTGGCAACGGCCAATGTTACGCCGGGCCTGCCATGACCTCTATCCGCGGGCCCACATATGGCTGGCATGGAGACGGCGATGGATCAATGAGACCAGGGTCAGAAGATCCTGAGCGTCACCCTTCGACATCGGCTAGTGAATGCGAGGTTCATGGGCCGTTGAGTTGCGGAACATCCCGAAAGTTCCATTGATGAGATTTGCGAACCCATGCTGCTCACCCCGTTCGCTCTCGCTTGAAAGTGGGTTGATCGTGATCATCGGCGGCGTTCGGGTACGCCACTGGCATCGAGCAGCCGCCGGATGACTGCTCGTGGCAGAATCTGCCGTTGAACCGGCCGAATTGGGACGGCAGAAATTCCCAGCCGTTGCCATTCAAAGCTGACGCCCCAGACCTCGGCAACGTCAGCTTATGTACTCCTAGCGATCCAGACCGGACAGAGTGCAAAGTCCCAAAGGCAGCCGAAAATCAGACCGCAGATTCCGTTTCAGCGGCTGCCAAATCGCTGCTCCGCCTCCCTTTTACGACATTCCATTCGACTTCCCGCGCGCGTTGAGCATTGCTGTCCGCGTGAGTCGGCGAGCAGTAGCCGATGCCGCTCCGGAGCTTCGCTCTCCGGGGCTGTGGGCAGTGGGGCGGCGGCATCAGGCCGCGCCTCGCAAGGAGACCGCTCATGATAAAACTTACCGACATGCAACTCGTGCTGCTGACCACCGCCGCCGCGCGCTCCAACGGTAGCCTCCTTCCGCCCGCCGAGAGCCTCGGCCGCTATGGAGACCGCATCCGCCGCTCCGTCGAGAGTCTGATAAAAAGAGCGTTCGCCGCCGAGATATCGGTCCAGGACAACAGCCGGTCCTGGCGAGAGGATGCCGGGCAAATGTTTGGCGTTTCCATCACTGACGCCGGTCGAACGGCGATCGGATGCGGAGAGTACAGCGAAGTTGCCCCGAAGGCAGCGGAGGATGAGAAGCAACGTCCTCGGCCTTCGGCACCCCGCGACGGCAGCAAAGCCGCACTGCTTCTCGGACTGCTTGGTCGTGAGGATGGAGCGACTCTTACTGAACTTGTCCAAGCCACCGGCTGGCTGCCCCACACGACGCGCGCGGCCCTGACAGGTCTCCGCAAGAAAGGCCATGCCATCGCAAAGGGCAAGCGCGATGAGGCAACCTGCTACCGTATTCAGGCAGCAGCCTGATGCAGCCCCTGGACGTTCAACTGGCGCGGCTGACGACCTTGTCCTCAGCCGCGCTACGGGCTGAATGGCGTCAACTCTACAGGCATCCGGCGCCCGACATGACCGCTGACCTGCTCCGCCGTGGCCTTGCCTGGCGATTGCAGGAACGGGCGCTGGGTGGGGCAGGACCCGCCGTTCAGCGCGAGATCGCGCGGCTGGTGCGGGAGGTCGAGCGGACCGGCGAGGCCGCGCCGACATCGACAGGCCGCATCAAGACCGGGACCTGGCTGGTGCGGGACTGGGGAGGCGACAGCCACCAGGTGCTGGTTCTCGACGACGGCTATTATTATCGCGAGCAGCGCTATCGATCGCTGACCAGCATCGCCTTCGAGATCACCGGCACCCACTGGTCAGGGCCACGCTTTTTCGGCCTCAAGCCCAAAGGGAAGGAGAAGGCGGATGGCCAGAGCACGTGATGGGGCACGAACCATCCGCTGCGCCATCTACACCCGCAAATCCACCGAGGAAGGACTGGAGCAAAGCTTCAATTCGCTTCATGCCCAACGCGAAGCCTGCGCGGCCTATGTTCTGAGCCAACGGCACGAAGGCTGGACGTTGATCCCGGACTATTATGATGATGGCGGCTATTCCGGCGGCACCATGGACCGCCCTGCCCTCAAGGCCCTACTCGTCGAAGTGGCGGCAGGTCGCATCGATGTCATAGTCGTCTACAAGGTAGACCGGCTGACCCGCAGTCTAGCGGATTTCGCTCGCATCGTCGATGTGCTCGACAAGGCTGAGGCCAGCTTTGTGTCGGTCACCCAGTCATTCAACACCACCAGCAGCATGGGCCGGCTGACCCTCAATGTCCTGCTCTCGTTCGCCCAGTTCGAGCGTGAAGTGACTGGTGAACGCATCCGCGACAAGATCGCCGCTTCAAAGGCAAAGGGCATGTGGATGGGCGGACCTGTTCCGCTGGGCTATCGACTGGAAGACCGCATGCTGCACATTGACCGAGAGGAGGCTGAACTCATTCGCCACATCTTCCGGCGCTATCTCGATCTTGGTTCGGGGCGGCTGGTTGTTGCTGAACTGGATCGCGATGGGCATCGCAGCAAGCAACGGATAAACCGGCATGGGAGGATCTATGGTCGGCAGCCGATCAGTCGCGGAGCGCTGTACGCCATCCTTCAGAACCGGCTCTACATCGGCGAGGTCGTCCACAAGGAGAATGTCTATCCCGGACAGCATGCGGCAATCATCGACATCGAAACCTTTGAAGCGGTCCAGCAAAGGATCGCTCTTGGCCGTACCGAAAAGCGGCTGGGCAGTCGGGCCGCGTGTCCGAGCCTGCTCTCAGGCATCATCCGGGATGGTCATGGCGGGCGCATGACACCATCGCATGCCGTCAAGCAGCAGAAGCGCTATCGATATTATGTATCGCAGATCGAAAGTCATGCCGACATGACCACGCCAGCGTGGCGGGTATCGGCACCCGAGCTGGAAGCCCGGGTGCTGGAGGAGGTCAAGGTCGCGATCAGCGAGGCGATGCGGCGCGCCCTGTCACGCGGGCAGATGAGCGGTGATGCGATCCAGCTTCTCCAGGGCCGGTGTGGCGCCTCGCTGGAGGCGCTGGCGCAGACTTCTCCCGCGGCTCTTCGAGAGCAACTGCTGCAACTTGTGAAAAGCGTCGATCTTGATGAAGCCAGGCTGCGCATCACCCTGTCCCTCGACAGCATCGACGAGCAGCTCGCAGGTTCGGATCAACGGGAGTTGGCGATCGCCATCGTTCGCAATGGCCGTCAGGCGAAGATCGTCATCCCGCCGCCAGCTTCGCGCGAGCCATTGCCCAACCCATCGTTGCTCAAGCTTATAGCGCAGGCCTTTGCCGCCAGAGCGCAGATCGATAAGGGCGGCAGCTTCCTGGAGGTGGCAAGCCGTCTTGGCTGTGGCCGGGAATATCTCGCCGACCTGCTACGCACGAGCTATCTCGCGCCATCCATCATACAAGCCATCCTCGAAGGGCGTCAGCCCGCTGACCTTAGCCGCAAGCGACTGGTGCAGACAAACCGCATCCCGTTAGGCTGGGGCGAGCAGGAAGCATTGTTCGGATTTAGCTGACGGTCAGGGCAACTCACTTACGCAAGGCGCGGGGCCAAGCGGCCCCGCTACTCGTTCGAATCCCCAAAAATCCCGGGTCTACCATCTTGCCCTTCAGAGATATCGCGCCACGGGGCGCCTTAGCAACGGGCGCAAAGCGTCTCTGCTTTGGCGCACCACAAAATGAGGACGATAAGTAACGGAAAACCCGCCATAAATCCGACTGTGGCAGAAGCGTCTCCGGACCGCCGGCATATGTCAGGGAGAGTGGTGCCCCACAGACTACAAAGATGGGCACTCAAATCATTGGGAAATTTCCGTCGCACGCGGCTGATTTAGGCCGATAGGCGAATTTCCGGTCTGGAGCTGACCAACAGAGACAGCTGCCGTTCGGTTGCCTTTAACCGATGCGCGAGGCAACAACGCTGCCATTTCGCGAAGGCAGATCGGATTCTAATCAGGCTTGTAATGCCAGCTTCAACGATAACCATCCCGCCCTATGAAACAGAACAGCTTCACTAGCATAGGACCCTATACCGCTTATGCGCGGAATTCTCCAGAATGGGGCGGCTTTCATGAGCAGTTTCCATCCCCAGTGGCGACTTTACCGCTGGCTCGCGCTCCAGCTACGTCACGACATCGGAAATCAGCACGATCCATCGTAGCCCTGCGGCTCGCCGCACGATCGACTGTCCAGTTCAACGGCGGCTGCGGACGCCATGTCAGCCTTGCGGTAAAATGACGAGATTCCGGTCGATTTCGGCATAAGCTGTCGGCAGGCCTTCGGGATCGTCGTTACAGTCGCAACCACGTTCGTCAGCGCGATCGAGCGAGCCAGGCAGCACGCATCTTTACGACCATGTTTTGCCAACCCGCGCCGTTCGCCGTCTATAACGGTCTCTCGAAGTTGGGAGCCAACTCCGGTTCACATAGAACTTCATACCGCAAGTTCTGTATCGGCCGCCGTTACCGCCGAATGCGTTTGCTCGGACAGGAGGCCGAACGACTGGCCCCCTGTCTGTTGAAGCTCCGTTTGGATCAGATCTGCCTTAAAAGGTGTAGCGGGCGCGAACCCCGTACATCCTCGGCTCTCCATAGATGGTCGAATGATAGAGATAGGTGTTGTACAAGTTTGGATTACCGATCCGGTAGAGATTATTGGTCAGGTTAGTTGCGTAAAGACCCAGATCGAGGTTGCTGTTTGCGACCTTGCGCCAGTCTATCGAGAGGCTAAGCGTACCGAAACCTTCAAGTTCCTCGCCCGGCTCTGTCCCGGGAAGCGCCGTCGCCGCCGTATGTTGTGAAGATGTGTGGGAATAGCTCACGAACATCGCGAGCGTCCCCAGATCATTGGCGAGCGGTTGTTCAGCCGATACATGGAAGCTATATGTGTAGGGTGCGACGCCGGTGAAGGGGACGCAACCCAGATCGACCGTCCCACCCGGCGCAACGAGACCACCACTGCAATCCACCGCCGGCAGATTGGTCGTATATTCATAGCTCTTATATTTGGCGTCAGTGTAGCTGAAGTTGCCGCCAATCTCGACGCCGCGGAACGGCCGTATCGATCCTTCGACCTCGACACCCTGAACACGCGCAACGGCTCCCAGAATTTGGGCTCCCAGCAATGCGCCGTTTACATCCGGTGCGGCACGCTGGATGTTCTTGTAGTCGAGATAATAATAGCTGACGTTCAGAACGCTGCCGATCCCGGCGATATTGAAGTCGGACTTGAAGCCACCTTCATAGGAAGTGACCTTTTCCGGCTGGAACGTCCGCGTGTTTTCAAAGACGGCGTTGGTATTGATGCCACCTGCCTTATAGCCACGGCTGATCTTGCCGTAGAGCAGAAGGTCGGGAGACACCCGGTAATCGATACCCGCGGTCCAGGTTGGGGCGCCTGTCTTGAGCCTGGCGTTGAACTGGCACTCGGTGGGGTCTGTCACCACCGAACCGTCCGAGCAGGAGAAGCTGCCGGGCGCCAGAGTGAGAGGTGCATAGTAAGCGGCAGATCCGCTGATAGTGTCCCACGTATAGCGGTATCCACCGGTGATCTTCAGCCCATCGAGGCTGGGTGCAAACGCGCCGATATCCAATGTGGCCTGGCCGTAGAGCGCCTTCGACTTGGTCGTGATCGCATAGGTTAGACGTTGCGAGTCGCAAAAGCCGGTGAACGCGGCCGGGCAGAAGCCGTAGACCGTTGCCCCCTGCGAGCCGGTGGGCCGTTGATCGAACAGGAAACCGCCAACCGTGAAGTTCAGCTTGCCGTCGAGCAGCTTGCCCTGAAGCTGCAGTTCCTCGGTTATCGTGCGGAATCGATCACGCGGGATCGTCGGTGCGGGCGGGAGATATTCGACCGGCGTTCCGTCGCCCGGCAGCGTCACCTGTCCCGAAGCCGGGAACTGGCGTGCGTCATATTCGTCCTGCTGGAAGATCGACGCATCATTGTCCACCGCGAAGCGCGTCTGGAACCGCTGATAGCTGATGATGTTGCGCAGCGTCAGGCTGTCGTTCAGATCCAGCGCGGACGTGTTGGTGATGCCCCACGTCTTCGTCTTCTGGTAGGTATCGGTGCTGTAGGCCGTCTTGCGGGGTCCGCGTTCGTCCGCCTCTGCTGCGGCGGCACGGTAGACGTCACAAGACGCGATCACGCCGGGAACGGTTGGGCCTTCCTGGCAGAAACCATAGAGCTCCAATCCGGCGATGTTGAAACCGCGATTGACCTGACCGGTGCCGTTGTTGCTGGAATAGGCGCCATAGGCCATCGTATAGTTTTCGAACGTCTCGGTGGGCCGAAGGACCAGGCCAACACGCCCGGAATACCAGTGAAGGTCATCCCGGTCCTTGTTCCAGACGACATCGTGGGTAAAGCCGTCCCGATCCTGATAGGCGCCGGTTACGCGCAGCAGAACTTTGTCATCTACGACCGGCACATTGATCGCGCCCTCGAACTCGCGATTGTCATAGGCGCCGATCTTGGCCTGGACATAGCCGCCAAAGTCCGCCGTCGGCTTTTGCGGCACGAGCAGCACCGCACCGCCCGTGGTGTTGCGACCGAACAGCGTTCCCTGCGGTCCGTTTAGAATCTGCATGCTCTGAAGATCGACGAAATTGCCGGGGCCACCCTGCTGGTTAACCGAGATCGGCGACGGCAGCGGAACTTCGTTCAGATAGACCACGACGCCCGGCGACGCCTGCAAGGTAGCGCCCTGGCCGCGGATCGTGAAGGATTGCGCCTCGCGCGAACCCTGTCCGCTCGTCCCGACGGTAAGCGACGGCACGGCACCCTGAAGGTCCTGGGACTGTGTGATCCCCTGCTGCTGCAGACGATCGGAGGAAAAGGCAGTGATCGAAATCGGAACGTCCTGGGCGCGCTCCTCCCGACGCTGAGCGGTGACCACGATATCGGAAGAGCCGTCGTTAGCAACCGCGGGCGGCGCGCTGGCCTCTGCCGACGTTTGCGCAATCGCCCCGCCCCCCAACATCATGGCTACTGATGTTGCACAGAAAAGTCCTGTTCGAACGGCCTTAGCTCGCAAGTACGCCATACTTCTCCCCTTTAATTTCCAAACGCGTTTTCGCTGCGGGCATCAGTTATAATCTGACTTTGTCATTGGCTTTTATACGGTTGCGCAGGGGCGATATCGCACCGCCTGACACCGGTGTAACAGGGAGTGCCGCAAAGCAACCGGTTCCCGTTACCACCGCATTCAAGCTTCTGAACCTAATTGTTGAACTTTTTCAACTGCTGTCAAGGCATTTGTGCGCGCATGGTTGAACGCCGACGATATAACCTGTCGCGAGAGGTGTCCGAAGCCCTCTCTCTCCGAAATTAAGCTTGACAAATGTTGAATTTTATCAACTATCGGATCAAGCTAATCGACGGCAATTATCAGACCCTCCGTACGGACGGTTTGGCAGACACGAAGCGGAGAATTGATATGGCAGTTGGCGACTCCCTCTCTATGGACGAATACAAACTGACCTTGGCGTCTGCAGAGAAGACCGTGCCGCTCGATCCCAATCTGGTTCTGCCGAAACCAACGTCCGACCTTGAAACGGCCAAGGCCGATCTGAAGAGGGCTGGGTATGCCATCCTTACTGACGTGTTTCCGGAGGAAGTAGTGCGCACGGCGCGTCAGGTTCTCGCGGATGAGATCAAGCGTGAAGAGGCGATCGATCAAAGCCGAGTGAGCAAGTTCTTCGTCGATCCCGACGCCAAGAACCGTCGCCTTAATCGCTTACCCGATCGTCACGAGGTCTTCCGCCAGATTCTGGAACATCCTGTAGTGCTGGAATTAACGAAGCATATCCTCGGACCAACGGTCCTTAACGAGAGCTATCTGGTGCATAGCGTGGATGCCAATGTCACGCGGCCGGGAAGCGGCGCGCAGTTCATCCATCTCGACGCCAGCAATGGGGTGGGTCATGCAACCCCGAACCAGTCGCGGTTCATCTGGTGCCTTGACGAGTTCGCGGAAGAAAACGGCGCAACGCGCGTGGTGCCAGGCAGCCACCTCTGGAACCCCGAAATCGACCCTTCAGGCGCGACGACTTACGAGTCTGTTCCGGCCGAGGCGCCTGCGGGCTCGCTCATCATTTACACCGACATGCTGTTGCACGGCACGGGCGCGAACATCTCCGAGAACCGCGAGCGCGCGTCGATCAACTTCGGCATCACCACGCCCTGGTGCCGTCCTTCGATCAACTTTCCGCTCGTCCTCGACCCAGAGGTGATGAAGGACACCTCGCAAACGCTCCGCCAGTTGCTTGGGTATAGCTCGGTGATGAACGGTGGAGACTATCCCTGGGAGAGCGCGCCGGAGTCGATCCGCTCGCTCTGCGTGCCGCCGACTATCGCGTATTGAAGCGCTCAGTAATCACTTGTCATGAACGCCTCGACGCGGCCATAAGCCGCGTCGAGGCGTTCATGACAGCGCCGCTGGCGAAGGAATTCCTTCTCCGATAACCCAAGAGCGTCCGCGCTGCCGAATATGCTGTGGTCACAACGGCAGCCCCGCTGCATTTCCATGGCTTGAGCAGCGGTCCGGTGGATGTAATGTAGCTCCGCATTCCATGCGGACGCGACAATGTAACGCATGATCGCGATCCAGCGCTTGCGGCCGCAGGCGATCGCTTTGGCTATGTCGGACTTGGACGAAAGAAGGCGCGTTGCATCGTCAGGCGCGTATCGCTCTGGTGGCCCTGCAGGTGCAGCAGAGTTTTGGACGTGATCCCTTCGCCGGGGATCTCTATATTTTCAGGGGACGCCGCGGCGACCTTTGCAAGATCATTTGGCATGCCGGCTAATAATGCGCTGTTCCATGCCGACCGCCTGCCGGCGCCGCTCACGCGTGCTCTATGCTGGAGCCACGCGCGCCGCTATTTCTTCGAGCTGGCCGATGTCGCCGCGCAACTCAAGAAGCGCCGCAACAAGGCGCCCGTCATCTCGCCGCTGGCAGTGGAGGCGGTCCGTCGTATCGACGCGATCTTCGCTATCGAGCGCGCCATCAACGGCAAATCGGCGCAGGAGCGTCTTGCCCTTCGGCAGGAGCTCAGCGCCCCGCTGGTGGCCGATCTGGAAGAATGGATGCGAAAGAGCCGTTCAAAACTCTCGAAGAACAGCGATGTGGCCGAGGCCATGGATTACATGCTTAAGGCATGGCCGACCTTCGCCACCTTCCTCGACGACGGCCGTGTCTGCCTCTCGAACAACCCGGCGGAACGGGCGCTCAGAGGCATAGCCCTGGGAAGAAAATCGTGGCTCTTCGCTGGTTCAGACCGGGGTGGTCAACGCACGGCCTTCATGCTGAGCCTGATCGGCACAGCGAAGCTCAACGACATCGATGCGCAGGCCTGGCTGGCAGACGTCCTCACGCGGATCGCAGACATCCCCCAGAACCGTCTCCACGAACTGCTGCCCTGGAACTGGCGCACAGTCGAAGATCAACGCAAAGCCGCCTGATCTGCGGCCTTCACCGAATGCCTACTCAGGCGCCTGGCAGTGCGTCGATCAAGGGCAAAGCGGGTCCTGCTTGCTTCTCCCTCGGTTGTGATGTTGCCGGTCTCGAACCGCCGCCTCTAGCGCATAGTGTTGGCCGATGTGCTCCAGCAGATCGGCGGGGACGCAAGGATGTCAAATATCCAGCGCGGAAAATGAACGTCAATCTAGTTCAATCTTGACGTTCATTCCCTTTAAAGCAAATTTTCGACACGCTTCTTCATGAAAGCAGCAAGTTTTACCTCTTATTGGATACGCTGCATATTGTGCCGACCCTAAAACTCGCGCAAAATATCACGCAGCGTATTACCCGTATATTCCGTGCGGACGGCTCCAGCCTGCTGCAATGCCGGTATTAGTTCATCGATCAGCTGCGGAAGCTGACGATTATAGCCCGATCCCTCGATCAGGAATCCGTCGCCGCCAACCTCGTCCATGACCGCCATCATCTTCTCGGCGATCTGCTGCGGCGTGCCGCTAAAGTCCATGCCGCTCGCGCCCTGACCCATGGAGAAAAGATCCCTGAGGGACTTGCCTTCCTCGCGCCCGGCCTTCTTCATGTGATCGAGCGCGCTGGTGTGTCCGCCCGCCACGATGTCCTGCGGAACGGGTCCATCGAGGTCGTACAGCGAGAAGTCCACATCCAGTGACGACGACGCCATGACGATGTTATGCTCGAATGATGCCTGCTTTTCGGCATCGGTCATCTCCTGCTGCTCGACACCTTCGGGAAGGATATTGACGGGCGTCAGGAAGACCACCTTGATATCGTCCGGATTGCGACCCTGGGCCTCGGCGCGGTTGCGGATGTCCTCACGATAGGCCTTCATGCCAGGAACACCGCCGGTCATCATGCCCAGCACGACTTCCGCATTCTTGGACGAAAACGCGCGCCCGCGTTCCGAAGCGCCAGCCTGGGCAAACACCGGATAGCCTTGGGGCGAGCGCACCGTGTTGAGCGGACCGCGCGAGCGGAAATGCTCGCCGACGAAATCGATGGTGTGGACCTTGGTATGATCGACATAGACGCCGGTCTCGGTGTTCGCGACCAGGGCGCCTTCATCCCACGAGTCCCACAGTTGCTTAACCAGATCGACATACTCGTCCGCAATATCATAGCGGACGGTGGGCGGCAGCAGTTTGTCCATCCCGAAGTTCAGGGCGGCGTTCTTCTCGCTCGACGTGACCATGTTCCAGCCAGCGCGTCCGCCCGTCAGCGAGTCCACGGTCGAGAGCAGCCGGGCGAGCAGATAGGGCGGGTAGAAAGTGGTGGACGCCGTCGCGATCAGGCCGATGTGCGACGTGTCCTGCGCCATCAGAGGGAGCAGCGGGAGGGGGTCGAGCTTGGGCGCCAGGGTCGCATTCTTCAGGTCGAGTTCCATGGAGCCTGCATATCTGTCGCCGACAATCGTGGTGTCTTCGAACAGGATGAAGTCGAACTTCGCCGCCTCCAGCATCCGGGCGAGTTCTTTATGATAAGATCCATCGATCCAGTTCGATCCGAACTCCTTGCCGTCACCAGGCCAAGATGTCGCACCGAACTTCGTGAAATATCCAAGATGAAACTTTACATGTCCCATGACTATAATCTCCTTATATCATAATGCAGTAATGGCTTTATTCAAAGCAATGACAGAGCATCATCGACGCTTATTCTTCGAAAACTCTGGCGAATCATGCCATTATTCCAGCTATTATTATGATGCGCTTTTGCAATTTCTTTCTCTATTTCGCTTGCTTCGTTCACCCGGCTGCGTACGCGCTGGGCCAACCGTCTTGAGAAGAGCTGAATATCCGCATCTCCCGCATCGATGTAGCGCTCGATGTTATCAACAAGCGCCATGGGGTTCAGCGCCAGTTCGACGTCCTGACGCAGGTCGGGTGCTGACGACAGGATCGCGATATCCGCATCCCGCACTCGTCCCCCGGCAGAGTAGGCGAAGCAGTGCCGGATGCGATCGCGCGCTGCTTCCGGCTCAATCCACGGGAATACCGATTGCGTTTGATCGCCGTCTGGGACCGCCAGATGTGTTATAGCGCGATCGTTGATTGCCTCGATCAGCACTCCCGCATCCGCCGGAAGAAAGAGCTCACGGTGAGGTGTCACGTCAAAGCTTGAGAAGTCGCCATAGCGTCCACCAGAGTGGAAAAGATATATGTCAGCGTAATGCGGCCCCTTCCTTCGGCCAGGGCGCACATCATAATAGGCGGCGGTTACCAGCTGCATCAGCATGCTGGCACCCAAGGCGCTCAAGGGCGAACGAAGAACGACGCCGAGGCGGTCTTCGGGACGCCAGTCGAGCAAGGCACGACTGTCCGCAACGTCGCCATCTATCTCGATTCTGAACATCGAGTCCTTCAGTGAGAAAGCGGTATGCATAGGCTGCCTTTCATCAACGCCCCCGAGCCAGTATCCTGCCAGCTGCCTCCCGGCGTCCTCGGGATGTTTGCCTTCCGCGCCTTATGTACGGATTATATTCGATGGCAGATGCAGTCGTCAGTGAAAGAAACACCTCCAATGCCGAACCGCAGTCTGGCAGTTGGTAGGGAGTGACTGGACGGGTAAGTGTCGGGTCTTGGCAAATGACAGCAGCAGAAAGACTGAGACCACAGCATAGGCGAAGCTGCTGATGAATTTCCATTACCATCTCACAAGACGCTCTGGACAAGATAGCTTTTTAGGACATCGCCCAGAGCAACCGGAGGCTGACCGGATAGTCTCTCTACATCCCCGGTTACGATATCATATCCCCCTTCCGACGTCTTCCGTTTGATATCCACGACAAGACCACGATAATCTTCAGGATATTTGGCAAGCTGAAGTTCAATCGAAAGTTCTTCCAAAGAAATTTGGACGATATCAATGCGCTGGCCTCCTACCTTTTCTATGAGTTGAGCCCGGTCAGCCAGGGACAGCGCTTCAGATCCCGTCGCATTGTAGATGGCTCCTGAGTGCCCCGTTCCGACCAGGATACCTGCCGCCGCGGCCGCCACGTCATCCCGGCTTACAAACCCGACGCGCCCTTCGCCAAGTTCTGCCATCCGTCCCGCGACAGTTGATAGAACCACCTCCTGAGCAAATGACTCCATGAAATAATTTGCGCGAAGTATCGTCCAGCGAGGCGCCAATTTGATGAGGTGCTGTTCGCCCGCCCAACTGGCTGCTCCAATATGAGGTTCAGGATCTTCACGCGTTCCGGCGTCAGAAATGAGAACTATATGTTCGACGCCAGCGCTTAGCGCAGCGTCTATCGCATGAACCAGCTGCCGGGCCCGAGCGCCATATTTTAGATCCAGAGTCGGTATGATCAGCAGCCTGTCCAAGCCGCAATAGGCTTCCCGCAAACTGTCTTGATCGTCATAGTCGCCAAAGCGCGCCTCATCCGCGTAGCCCACATTGTGTGGCGAACGAGAAATCCCGGCAACCTCATATCCGCCAGGCAATTCGCCCAGCCGCTTCAGAACGGCCTTACCTAACTGGCCGCTGGCGCCACTAACCCCGATTTTCATTCTCGATATCCATCCCAGCATCCAAATCTGCATGTCGAAGTTTTTGCTGATTCAATCGCCCAGGCCCTCGTTGACAATCGCTCTTCGCTATCCCTGTCGAAGTGCCTCAAGCGGGTCTGCTTGCGCACCGGCATGTCCATAACCAAATCCAATTTGATACCCCATCAACTTCAGAAGATCGTCTGGAAGGGTCCTTGCGATATCCTGCGGACAGGCCAGAAACTGGTTTTCCTCCTGTCGGACCCAACCAACGCAATAGTTGATCGCCTGCGCGCGCCGAACTTCCTGCGATTGATTGCTGCCACCGGCATGCCATAGCTTGCTCGTGAAAATCATCACGGACCCGCGAGTCATCTCTGCCGGCAATGTGTCTTCCATCGTATACTCGGCGCGCGGGCGGGCGTGACTCCCCGGAACGACGCGTGTCGCACCATTTTCTTCCGTAAAATCCGTGACGGCCCACAATGTATTGCAGGATACGACATAATCGTCCGGGAACGGGAAGCTGTCGAACGTCAGTTCATCCTGATGAATATATTGAGCCGGACAACCAGACCGCAACGAAATCATCTCGGTTGCACCGAGCTGGACAAGAGGCGAATGACTAAGAACTCCTTTCACAACCCCCAGCACCAGCGGATTCATGACGAGATCGCGACCAGTCTCCGAGCGAGCAATTAAGTTGCCGATGCGCTGGGAGCCGTTGCCGAACCACTCATTTTCGCTGAATGGCGTGACCTCTATATAGGGCTGCATGTCAGCCAATATCTGGTCTACAACAGAGACCGGAACCAAATCATCTATGATAACGTGCCCATGCTCCCGCATTACCGCCACAGCTTCCTCGACAGTGGCAGTGTTAGGCAAGTGTTGCAGCTTCATTGGAATCTTCCTCGGATTATGGCGTGATTGCATTTCGAAATTGGAAAACTACCAGCGATACTTGCGGCATCCATGGCGCTGCAGCAGAAGCAGCATGCTAGCTTCGGACCAGGTGGGAGGGCTTTGCCGCTCGCCGAAGAGCTGTGCCGACGCAGCCGAGCGGAACGCAGCCCGGCAGACCTCGGCATCAACCGTATCGCAGCACTCTCGAACCAACGTAGACGAGCTCGTGCAAAGGTTTGTCGTGCGCTGCGCTTCACGCTCTTCGCCCTCCATGCGCCGTGGACCGTCGTTCGGTGAAGAATGGGCCACGCTTCCGGACCGCCTAAAGTGTTTGTGTGTAACAACTGATATGCAATGTTGAACAATATCAACTTTATGTCAAGTGAGTCTCCAAATCGAGACGCAAAGCGCCCTAAACACGGCTCGATGTTAGGGCTCCCGCGCGGCAAGCCGGGGAGGCGGCGATTGTTGGACGGTTAAGCGCTGGAGCGGGATTGTTCGAGCCTGTTGAGCGGTCGCCCAACTGCAACCGCGCGCTCCTGCTCCGATAGAACCCATGACCTAGCGCTGCAATGCGGCTACCATCGCCCTCAAACCGGTATCGGCTACGCCGCAGCTGACGAAACTAACGCGTTCACAGGGCGGGGTAGCAAACCAACGCTGCATTGCTTGACCATGCCGGAATAACGCACGGTTGGCTCTCTGGCCACGATGTCAGCATGCAACTATGACGCCGGTCATTCAGGCAGGAGTTCTACGTCGGAACTAATCTCGGACGCTGTAGCATGCAAAGATCGGCTAATAAGCCGTTGTATATCATCGGGGGTAATTGTCTTCACCATCGCGATCAGTGAATGTGCAGCCATTGCTTTCATGAAAGGCATTCTCGGCTCCCACGGCTTGCCATATCCCGCAAGCACCGTAGCACCCTCCATAGTGGCGTTGATGAACACCGCTAAAGCTTCAGCGTCATCGGCACTAATGGAGGCATTTAACTGCCTCACAAATGAGCCAATCAACGTGTGAACATGACCATATAACGATTCCAAACGTCGTGCGACAAAGTCATTATGATTGCTCATTGCCCAAAGCTCAGTCATCAAATGGGTCGTACCTTTTGTCTTGGCACCCTCCATTGTTCCAGTAATGATAAGAGCCAATGCATCTTCTGCAGATATCTTAGGCTTGTACACATTCTTTTTTAGAAGCTTATCGCCCGAGGTTAAAATATCTTGCAAAAGAATTTGAACGAGCACCTCTCTCTTGGGAAAATGACGAGTGACGTTACCTATCTTCATGTCACATTTCGCAGCAACCCTTTGCAAGGTGAAAGCAGCATATCCTTCTTCGATCAGGACGTCGACGGCTGCCTGAAGTATTCTGTCAACGGTCTTTGAGCCATGGGGTGACTTCCCTGGGCGCACAATGCCGAGATCCATCGAAAGTTCGCTATCACGGGATTTTGTCATTGCGCTGCCTTAAACCCCGTAGGTTCAACCGATCAAGGCTTGTCCATCGTACTCCACAGCGCGGATAGCTGGTAATGAAGATGCTCGGGATGGGCGAACTGCCCGCGCAGCAGCGTCTTGAAGCTGTCGCGCGGCAAGAGCACACCGGTGTGCTCCGCGAACATGGTGAATAGAACGCGAGAGAGGAAGGCGCTGACCGCTTCGGCAGAATGGCCGCGCGCCTCCAGTCGGCGCGATACAGTGGCGAGCAGTTCGGCAACGTCGCGCGTAACGCTTCGATGCATGGGTCGAGCGTCTTAGGCTGGTCCAGATCGCGGCCAGACGCTTCCCCACGTCCGGACCGACGAGATCCTTCAGCATTATGCGGTAGCGCGCCCGATCCAGAAATTGTGCATAGGCCTTTCCCGTGCTGGTGAAGTCGGCATAGACCTCAATGCAATAGCCGATGTCCGCGACCAGCAGGAACGGAGGCCAGCCATGATCCACCGGCAGAGCCTTGGCGTAGCGCTGGGCCTGGCCCTTCGCCTGCACCATCGCCTTTGCCCATCCAGGCGTGCCACGCCGCGCGGTGCCGCGCTTCATGCGCACCGAAGCGGTCTGGCCGAACAGGTCGAGATCGTCCTCGCCACGCTCGGCTGCGGCCCGGTCGGCATCGCTGCCCTGCTTCGCCTCAAGGATGAAAGCGCCGCGCTTGTATAAATCAGTGCGTCCAAAGCTGGTCGTGCCGTCGCCATTGTCCTGGAACACGCGCCGCTCGAACACATAATCATTGCGCGCATCGTCGGCTTGGCTGCCATCTGGCGGGGAAACGCCGATCAACGCGCACAGCTCGTTGATGAAGCTCTGCGTATTGGCAAGCTCTGACCCGCCCGTGTCCCTCCAGCGGGTGATGAATGATTCGGCTTCGGAATTATCCCCCATTAGGATGGCTTAAGCTGCCTTTCGCTTCATCTGCAACGGCTTGTGAATACGTTGCGCCGCTTTGGGCCATAATTTTGTCACGCGCCCTACCATGATGCGGGCACCTTCCAGCGCGATCGTCATTGCGGGTCGAGCCGCACCTCCGCTTTCGCTTTCTCCGCCCGTCGCTTCAGAGTCTTGCGCAGGGCTGCCAGTTCATGCGTCGAGATGCTTAGTAGATCCTCGATATCCTTGCCCCGTAGGCCTTGATCAATCGCATCAATGAGGATGGCTATGGCGGAAGATTGACGCGCTAGTTCTTCTATCACTTCGGCGTAGACGGCCCGCTGACGCTCGATCTCCAATATTTCATCTGGAGGTGGGGATGTCATGCTGGTCAGGCCCACAGCAGCAAGCAATTCCGGGATGGGCACGTAAACTTCATTTTTCGCGGCGGTGCGTGCGATGCTGCGGCTGGAGGAGATGCTGCGCAGGATACCGTTTAAGAACTGCTCGACGTCAATGCCCGTGGGGCATTGCCGGGACGAGAGCGCCCGCTTCACGGCCTCATTGAGCATATCATCAGCATCGGATCTGCACAGGCGCGCGAAATGCTCGGCGGCTTTGGAAACCTCGCTGCCTGGTTTGAATTTGATCTGGAGCATCGCCTCGCGCACCTCATCGCGCGTCAGGACGGACTTCGGCTCAGTTGCTGCTGACATTCCTGATGCTACCTACTCATGCGCCAGAACAGATTTTTTCGGACAGGCTGTCCGAATTTTCCCGGTTCGACGCATGAGTGTGTAGAAACAAGTCCCACCGGCGCGCCGCTCCGCGAGCGACCATGCGCGGCAGATCTTTAAGGTCCGGTTATCAAGCCGCCGGAGGCCAGCAACCATTTACAAGGAATCCCGCTCGCGCGAGATCGCGCATGCTGGAACAGCGGCGGCGCCAGGCAAATTCCATGCGCTTCTGCTGTGCCCAGCTGCCGATCCAGTTGGGGTGACGTCGGCCGTGGCGCTTGTCATGGCGCCAGTAGCGGGCGGTCACGATGGCGTGCATGTGAGGCTTGATGATCCACTCCCCATCGTCCCCTCCGACGGAATGGATGGCCCAGGCCACCGCCGCGCCCTGCTGCACCAGCTGGCTGCGCAGAAAGCCTTCGCACAGCCAGCGCCAGTTCTCTGGCCGTACGTCGAGCGGGATTTCCATCATGACGTGCCACGCTGCCACGGCGGTGGGATCGCCTGTAGCTACTGCGACAGCATCCGCCTCCATCCAGATGGTATAAGGGTCGACGGCAGCCCAGAGCGGCGCGCTGGCCGGCAGCAGCAGCCCCGATCCTTTCAGCTCGAACCGCCTTTCGGCAAAACGGGCGGGCATGGAACCGAAGCGGTCGCTTGGCTCGCTGTCCCGCCAGATATAGGCGACGTTGGCGACGGCGGACTTGTAAGCCGGGACACGCCCGAAATATTGCCACTCCTCGCTGACCGGCCGGACCTTGAAATCCGGCCATTTGATACGGCATATGCTGCGGGGACGGGCCACCAGTTCGCGGCGGGCTTGGCGAAGTTGATCCTGGGTGATGAACATTTGAGTCTCCTTAAAACGCCAACGCCGCCCACAGGGGGCGGCGCTGGAAAGCGTCATGACGACGCGGAAGGGGTTGAGTTGATGGCTCAGCCGACGACCTTGATCGCCTCTGTCGGCATGGCATCGGCGAGCGGCTTCCCCTGGGGCACGAACTTGTTGCCGGTCAGCGCCACGCCATCCATTTCTGCTGCCGCCTTGCGCCAGCGCGCCCAGGCGGTCTGTTCGCCACGCGCGAGGAGATGCCGGGCCGGCAGCTTGCCGCTCACCAGCTGGTTGCGCTCATCGATGCGCCAGCGCCTGTCCCCCTGCAGCAATTCGACCGGCGCCCGCTCGCTTGCCGCATAGAGTTGGCAACCTGACATCCATTCGACGCAGAGCGGCTGATGCACGACCAACGATACCAGGCACGGCTCAGGGTCATCCAGTTCGGCAAAGGTCAAATGCAGCATATCTTTCTGCATCTCCGTCGCGAGCCCGGTCAGATGCAGTATATCGTCGAAGTCGCGCGGCCCGCTGGTGCAGAAGGACATTGTGTGGCGTGTCGGCTCATAGGGCGGATAGCCCATCAGGGTCCGCAGTGCCAAAGCCCATGCCTGACCGCGTGCGAGATAGGGATGTGTCATTCAGATACTCCATGTGTTCAGGTGACGGCCTGTCGGCCGGGGAATTCCATTTTTCCGTTCTTTCACGGTTCCCGATTTCACTGTTTCCTGCTCAGCCCATGTTCTGCCTGTCATCCACCGGACGAATGCTGCTGCTGCGGTGCATCCAGTCGCGTGTCGCCTGTTCGGCTTCCATGCCCAGCGCCTTCGCCTGCCGGACGAACGCCAACCAGGTGCCGAGCGCCTCGGTCGCCAGGTCTGCGCGCACGGCATCGAGACGACCAATGCCCCAAGCTGCGAGCAGTGCGTCCGGGGCCATGCTGGGCGCTGTGGCTGCGTCTTCCGCCATCCTGGCGGTAGCGACTCGGCCGTCGATCGAAAGATCAACGACGTTGTTGCGAAGCGCCCGCGCAAGCCGCAGCGTGAAATGATGGGCGATGGCCGGGTCCGCATGAGCCGCGGCATCGATCAGGGCCGGGACCAAATGCTGATCGATCTGCCAGCCGATCATCGTGTCGGCCATGGGCAGGCGGTCGGCCATCCAGATCAGAAGGTTCTGCTCCTTCTCTCCGGCCGAAACGGTGGCCGCCTCGCTGCTGAACCGCCAGCGCGAGCCATAGCGCTTGGCGATCAGCAGCCCGGCCCCGACCAGATGCGTTCCGGGCGGCGAATCGGCGTTCGCGGTAGGCGGTATGGCGATGCTCGCCAAGGCGAGGGATACAAAGGTAACGGGTTCGTCGGTCATGAATATGTCCTGATATGCGGGCGCACGCAATCGGCTCCGGAAGCAGCCGGAGCGATGAGCGCGCGCGAATGGGTTTTGGATGGAAGTGGTGAAGCCGATCTAGTGGGCGGCGAACGCGGCTTCGTCCTGCTCGCGCCTCAGCCGAAGCTCGGCATCGGCAAGGGCCGCCTCTGCCCGCAGCGCTGGCGCGCGTGACCGCGCCCAGAGCGCCGGGCGACACGTCGCGAACGGCAGCAAATGGTGCAGCCTTGGTTCGCTCTCGATCCAGAGGCTGAGGTCAGCCAGGGGCAAGGCCAGCAGCCGATCATCGCCTCCGCGCCAGGCGGCGGCGTGCAGATGGAGGACATAGGTCGCGATAACGTCCTCCTGCACATAGGCTTTGACCCCCGCGACATCGCCGGCCCGCCAAAGCTCGCCGACATCAGCCCCGGACACGCTGGTCTTCACCGGGATATCCAGCGCCCTGCACAGTTCCGCCAGCGACGTGCCCCGACCACCGCCGAACGCATCCATCAGGTCAAGATGGGCGACATCGAAGCGCCCGGCATCCGCTTGACGGGCGATGTTGCGCAGGTTGAAGAGACCATGGCGCTCGGCCTGCAGGCGAAGAACGATATTGTCGAAATTCCGGCCATTCAGCGAAACGCCGAGGCAGTCTTGCGGGAGCAGGCTGTCGACCTTGCGATAGAACTCTTCCTCCGTCCCTTCCCGGCACAGCAGTGTGTCGAACCGGAAGCTGTAGCGATCCTGCGACCATCTGGCCGTCAGGAATGCCCCGGCCACCGGGCGATGCCTGGGCCATGGCGGGAAGCTGCCATCCTCCATCTCCTGATCCACGATGGTTTCCAGATCATAGCAGACGATATGTTCATACGGATATTGAAGCGGCTGGCGTTGCCATTGACGCATAACGTTTTCTCCATGAAGAACGCGCCGCCGGACGGCGGTCGCGGACCGGAGCCGCTGGGCGGCGTCATGCCATTTTCCCCAACGATCTTCCGATCACTGATAATCCGTCATGGACCGCAATCTGGTGCCAAGCCTGGCGAAGGCGCCTTTTTCACAGCGGCCGCATGGCAATGCCGTCTCCGCAGCAAGGCCAACCCAATCTCATGAATTCAGCGCTAACGCTGTTTCGCCGCGTGCCGGTGCACGCTCATCACAAGGAGAAGATGATGACTTTCGACCCAAGCGATTTGACTGCCGCCGATATCGAGGAACTGTGGAGGCCCAATCCCGATGCGCGAGGACCGGTGACGATCACAGTGGGCATCGCACTTGATGATTTGCCCCTGTGCGGCTTCTGTCCTTTCGCCCGTTGGTATGTGCGCGACGATGTGCCGCACGCTTTCTGCAAGGAGTTCCGTGACC
Organism: Sphingobium sp. ZW T5_29; assembly: GCF_044987515.1. NCBI lineage: Bacteria > Pseudomonadati > Pseudomonadota > Alphaproteobacteria > Sphingomonadales > Sphingobiaceae > Sphingobium > Sphingobium sp. ZW T5_29. The sequence continues at coordinate 250,044 of NZ_JBJDRM010000002.1, read as the reverse complement.
TTGTATATCCCAGCAAAGGGTCAGGCGTTACGATGTGCGACGCCTATGCAATCGCCAGCGGCCGGGTTAAAGATCTGGCCCCTGAAGCGTGATCGGCAGCTGCTTTTTACGGCCGGTATCGATCTGCGATCCGGCCGGGCGGCCTTCGTTCTCTCGCCTGCGCCGGGGCCAGTGCTCGTCATCATCGAGTGCCGCGATCCGATCCGCATGTGTCGCCGCTCTGAGCCAACCTGCCAGCGATTGTCGGCGAGGCGCATCCGCCTCATGCCCGCCCTGCGGCGGTGCCGCACCCTGGGCTACCACGGCCTCTCGTCCAACCTCGGCCAGTTGCCCCACCTCTAAGGCCCGCTCCCTGGCAATATTGTCCAGTTGGGCCTGAACCTCCTCTGTCACGATATCATCCTGAACAAGGCCATGGCGCGCCAGCAGTTCGGCTTCAACCCGGCGCTTGCCGTCACGTCTGTTGATGGCACGCCGCTCAGCGATGATCTGCGCCAGAAGGCTGTCAAGCGCCTGCCGCCGACGCTCTTCATCGGCAGCCCTGGCAACCGCCATCTGCCGGGCCTTGTCGACCGCAGCCCGATCCTCTTCGCGCCGGCCGTGATCCTCCAGCGCGTCGTTGATACGCGCAATGGAGAGGCCAAGCGTAGCGGTGTCGGCAACGGACGATGGGCGCTGGATAGGAACAGCGGGCGGCATATGCGCCCCTCTGATCGCGACCGGCAATTCCGACAGACGCTGCGGCATATGCGGCACTCTCTGCACAGCGGGCAGGCCCGATGAGAAAATGTACGGAACAGGCGCAGGAACATGTGCACGGGGCGGCGAAACCATGCGCAGATCCGGCGCGCTGTCGATTGCGAGCAAAGGAGAGATCGGCATCTGGACACTGATCGCCGGCACCAGCGGCCGCACGACCGGATTGGCTATTGCGGGCAACGGTGACGCAGCGTCAGCCTGTCGCATGGGCAATCGCAAATTTGCGATTTCGAGCGGCGGCATATCTGGCAGGATGACTGAGCGCACCGGAATGCTCGGCGGATAGTAACGCTCGACATTCGTTGGCGCCGCCTTCACCGGTTCCACCACGGCGTCGACAAGACCAGCGAAGCGGAACACCTCGCTCCGTACAGGGAGTTCAAGAGCCGGAGCGACGAACGGCACGGATGCAGGCGGCACCGGCGTAATGACCGGCATGTCGATATTGACGAGAGACGCCATGATCCGCTGCGGGACCTGAGGCAGTGTCGCTGCTATCCTCGACCAGCGCTGCCTGATGCCGCGAGCAACCTCCTGCTCCCTCGCCAGCGCCTCGTCGACATGGCGCAAATCCTCGTCGAGCGCAGCTGCTTCGGAGCGCATCACCCGCTCGAAATTTTCCTCGTTCTTCGCGATGTGATGGCCGTTTCGCACCATGTTGGTTCGCGCACCGCCAAGATGCTCCTGCGGTTCGTGCACCAGTCCCCGCGCGGCATTGCTCTTGGCGGTATAGGGCTGGTTGATACCGCTCTCGAACGAGGTGATCGTCATCACCGACGCGTACATCTCGCGCATGAGCCGCATCGCCTGGGGATTGTCCAGATCTGTGCGCAGCATCTCGCCTACCTCCCACTGACGATCGCCAACTCGTGCCAGCGGGCGGAAGCTGAAAAGGATGTGGAGATGCCAGTTGCGCTCGTCCCCGTCCTCAGGCGGCGCATGAAGGGTCACGACATAAGGCAGGCCGAAGCGCCCCAGTGCTTCCTCCGCCCAGACTACGCCAGTCCGCATCATATCGTCCGGCGTCTGGCGATAATCGACCGCCATGATGGCATGCATCAGCAGCTTGGCGTTCTTCTGCGCCGCCCAGTTGACCTGCTCCAGATGGTCGAAGGCGCAGTGTGCCTCGTCCACGTCGCGCCCGACGTTTGAGACGAAATACGGCTGACCTGCGGCATCCAGCTCCGCGCCATTGAATACATATTTGACAACGCGGGATGACACGCCGGCCTCTGCGGTCTTGCGCGAATAATAGCGGATACGCACGAACACGCCACGTTCGCCCTTACGGTCCAGGACAAGGCCACTATATTTCGGCAGAGCGCGCGATGCATGGGGCCATCCACGTTGGCGCTCCTTGGGCGGTCGATGCCGGATCTTCTCCGGCCGGACCTTCGTTCCAATCAGCCGTCGCCCCATGCGGCGCGCCTGCTCGGCCTCCCGGAACTCGATCGTCAGGCCCCTCTCCGCGAGGACATAATCGCGATGCTGATCGCGCCCCAGCTTTTCCTCCGCTCGGATTTGCAACCGGCGGGACGCAGAATCCAGTTTTTTAGCAACGAAGGGATTTGCGGTGTCCGCCGTAAGGATCGACAAGCGTCCGAAATTGTCGCTGATCAGCGCAGGCACATAGATGTGCGGCTTCTTCTTGGCTGGTTGGGGGGCAGCCTGAACCGCAGTGCGGGAGGGAGTAGTCTTCGCCATCGGTGAAACATTTCTTGCGCTAATCTTCAGCCCCCCAACCCTACCCCCTCGTCCCGAGCGAACATTCCCTGAGTCAGGGAGTGTTTCGATCGGCGGATCCGCGATTCTGCACCCTGTCATTCAGACAGGAGCACCAGACATGGCATCGCAAATTTACGATAATACCGATGGACCGCCGGACATCGACCACCTCCTCGGCGCTGCGGACGCCCGCATCGCCGCGCTGGCCGAACAGCGCGCCGCCGTCGCCGAGCGGCGGCGGCACCTCATCGAGCCAGCTTTCAAGACGGTGGCGACCAATCCTACCGACATGCACCACAAGATCACGCTTGGTGGCGTGATGGTGAATGTCGGAATGCGGGCCTGTGATGCCGATGCGCTCGCCGGTCTGCTGGCCGGCGTCGGCCATCATATGCTCGCCCTGGCGGACGAACTGATTGACAGCGATTCCGAAGCCTCGCTCGGCACCATCATGGTCCGCCTGCTGGACAGGCAGGAACGTGAACTCGCAGCACGCGGGCTGTTGGTTACCTGGCAACGGCGCCTCGCCACCTATGTTGATGAGCGCGCGGAATGGCTCGCGCGGGATGAGGAGTATCGTCTCGAAGGGGCCTGGCGTCAGCAGCCGATGACGGCTGACCAGCGCTGGCTGGTTCGCGTCACCTGCCGCATCCGTCACGCAGACCTGCCGGGCGATCTGTGCCGTGGGGAAGCGGCCGACTGGCTGGAACAGCATGGCGCCAACCTCAGCTACAGGGAGTTCATGGCATGAGCCCGTCCAGTTGGATCGATCGAAATGGCGTAGCGCACCAGCTCAGCCACTATCAGCCGATCATCGATGAGATGCAGCAAATTCAGCGGGAAATCGACGACCTCATCTCCGGCATGGAAAGCTCCGATCGTGACCTGCGCGACAAAGCGCGCAGAGCGATAATCGAAAGGCGCGACAGGCTGACCGTCATCGGAGACGACATTGCCGGCTGGAATGCGGTCGCTGCCGATGACACACGGCGCGCGGCGGGAGAGCTAGTGCAGGAAATCGACAGGCTCGGTTCCGCATGCGCCGAAATCTGCCTGATCGTCGCGCTCCATGAGGAGCATATCAGGCTGTTCCTGGATACCAGCAATCTGCCGGATGACCGCAGGCGCATTCTGAAAGGACCGCCGACCCTCACCCAGCAACAGGTGATGCAGGATGCAGCCGAGGCCGATGACGCCCCCATCAGTCCCACCCGGGCCCAGGCATGGTCGTGGATCGACAGCCAGGCGCGATTTCATCGGAGCTGGACGGATAGCGATGGCTGGTTCGTATGGATCGACCCGGAAGGTCATACGCACCGGCTCAGCGGCCCGTTCGCTATCGAGCGGAGGCTCGTCGCTACTTTCAGGAAACTGGAAGGAATGAGGGAAGATCTGTCCCGATCCGAAACAATCGAGGCTCTCTACATGATAGTAGAGCGGGCAATCGCTTCTTTGGAACGGATGACGAGCCTAAAAGCAGATCTGGAACGGTTTGATCGCGATGCTGACTCGCGCGATCTGGCCGCGTGCAAGACCTATGCCTCTTACTGGCGATCAAAAAGGAATACTTCATGACCGCACACTATGATCCAAACTATGGCGAGCGTCTGTCTCAATCTCAGAAGATAGACCTCTCCGATGCCTTTGATGGCCTATTGGTTACGGGCGATAAGGTCGTCGAAAGGTTCGAAGCAATCGGCCGCATAGACATTCTCCACGCACTCGATCTGCAATCGGCGGTTACACCGCAGGAGCGGGCCCGGCGCCTGCAAGCGCGCGTGACCCACACGAATCGCATGACCTGGCCGGGTCTGCGGGACGAGTTGCATGGCCAGCACAAGGTGGTGACGGATCTGTTCGGCGCCCTGCGCGCCGCGCCAGATGTCGTGCCGCCCCCTGATCCGGCAATCGTAGCGAAACTCTGGCTGATGAAGGGCTTTGGCAGGGAGGGCAATATCATCACCCTCTATGGCGTGCCTGTTCCTGCCAGTGAGGCGCAGCTGCGCTATTTCGTCGTGCTGCGATACAGGCCGCTCTTCAGCCCGCTTGCCGATCCGGCCCGCATCTATCGCGGCGACGTCGGTTATGATCGTGCCCACACCACCGATGTGTTGCAGGCGAGGATCATCCTGGTCAGCACAAGCAGCTATCTCGAATGCATGATCTGGTTGCAGAAACAGTGCTTCGATCTCTTCGTCGCTATCTGGCTTCGCCAGATTGACAGAGCGGACATGCTGATCCGGCAAATCGCTCAGAAAGATCTGCCGCCCTGTTATGAGCGCAGCCGCATCAGGAACAGGGCGATCTGCCTGCGTATCTCCTGCGGCATCATGAACGAATATGAACGCGGCTTCGATCTGCTCTTTGCCCTCCGCGCCGACCTTGGCGTATCGCACAATTCCGTCCGGCAAGCTTTGCGATCCTCTTCGTCGATGAGCCAGGTCCGGTCCTCACCGGATGCTACCTCGAAATTTGTAGCAGGCGCCGCCGCACACGCCCGCGTCCTTCACCCAACGATGAACAAGGAGGCGCCGAAGGTTGATCGCGATCGCACCCATGCACAGGTGGACAGCGCCTTTACGCATAGTGCGCTTTTTACCGGGCGAAACCCCCGCGTGCGGCATGGCAATGGCCGCAACGGTCGTCCCATCCGGTTCTATCGCGGGGTGGAACCCGCGATGATCCTGCCGGTGATGCTGATCCAGATGGTCGAGACCATGGCGGCTCATGAGGGGTCTTTCTGGATGCGCGGCGTGCCCAAAAATGCGGGCAAGGCCTACCGCATTCCGGATCAGCGATCATCCGACGTGATGAGCCTCGCCACGATCATGGCCATCCCGATCTGCCTGCCCAGCGCCCGCGCCATAGCGGGAGGCGCTGGATCGCAGGATGACGTTCGGTGGACGCGGGAAATTGTCCACAGTCTCCTCTCTCCTTCGCTCAATCAGGCGGATTTCGACCAAGACGAGCAATGGGATGATATGGACCGGCGGATGGCGACCGGCGAGAAGGCCAGCAAGTCCGTCGATCCGACGGATGAGCAATTCGCCGACCGCTTCAAGAGCGCGTATGGCGGTGCGCGCGAGCGCGCCCGCCACTGTGCCCCATCGGCAGGAGAACCCGGCTGGACGCAGGGCTTTCGGTTCGATGCCTGGTGGAAACCCGACGCCGAACTGCATTTCCTGCGGCGTTGCAGCCGGTTCCTGCAATATGATCCGGGTCAGGCGTTGAAGGCTAAGGCATGGAGCGTGCCAATGAGCCGCGTACCGCATCCCTCCGGGCGCCTTATGTCACCGGCGGACTGTTTCACCGGCCTTCCAGCACAACATCCGCTCGAGCGCGTGCAGGATCTCTTTCGGCCCTATTTCACAATGGTGCAGGTGCCGGACCGCATGGCGTCTCGCCACGGCGCGACGCTCTATCGCGAATGTCTGATCCGGGAGATCGCCGCGCTGCTCCCGACTCTCAATCCCACGACAGATGATCCCTTTCTCTACGAGATGGTCTGGCGTGAAGAGATGATGGGACGGAAAGGATCAGAGCGGCGACGGAAGGCTGAATATAGGCAGGCGATCGCCGTGGAAGGCGCGTGGAATTGCTGAACGGCAGCCTACCTCGTTCCTGAGTCAGGGAGTCTTAAGATTCGAATCAGTGACAATCGGATTCCCACGACCTGATCGCGCTCATGCGATCGGCTCGCGGGTGACCAGGCCGATGACTTACAGCAATGATAAACAGCCGTCCTTTCTCGACAAGGACAATGAGGGCGTAACCGGAAGGAACGGGAACGTCGCTCCCATGTCCTCGCCGGATGAGGATGCCCTGCATGCCGATGCGGAAGCCTTCGCATTCGAGCTAGCCAAGCATTCGGCCGCTCTGGCCGCAGCGAACGCCGAGGACGCCGAGGACGCCGATCCTGGCAATTACACGGAGCAGTTCAAGCCTGCCCCGGAAGTGCCCGGAGAAATTCTCGTCTCGATCGACGAGATCGGCGACTGGGAATATCATCTTCGCGCCTATTCGCCAAAGCACGCCGAACATGCTTCCGCGCTCGCGGTCACGGCGGATAATCCCCTGTCCTTCCGCCCCGTCGAACTGGTGGAGAAGGGTGGCCGCTATCACCTCAAGAACGGGCGTTACATCCTTGAGGCTATCAAGGCCGCGCACCCCGGCGACGAGACTATCCTGATCCGGGCGGTCGTGTTTCCCGGCACGGAGGAGGAAGCCGTGGTCGCCATGTGCGACGATGTGCTGGGCTCGGCTGTCGCCACGAAGATGGAGATGGCCCATGGCCTGCTCAACCTCCAGCGCGCCTGCGGCATCAGTCAGATCGCGCTGGCCGAACGCTATGCCGGTCTCAACGAGCACAAGGTCAGCCGCATGCTCATCGGTGCGCGGCTCCAGCAGGACTTTCCTATCCTCTTCGACCTCCTCGAAGCGCCGCACAAGGCTCCGATTTCCTATGGCGTGACCGTGAAGGGGGCGCTGCGGAGCTTGGGGGAAGCGGAACTTCGGCGGACACTCGATATCGCCGAGCGCGCTGTCGCCGAGGGCATCCGTTTCAAGCCGACAGAAGCACTCGAACTGCTCGGCATCGTGCCGATGGCCAGCGCTCCCACCGCCCAGCGCAAGCCAATCAAGCCGATCGAAAGCGATGATATCCTTGGCCATGATGAGCAGCCGGTCGGCGCTCGCGAAAGGCACACCGACAACATCGAGCGTCTGCGCCTGCCCGACATTGCGGGCATGGGTCGGACGGAACGTGAGGCGGCAGCCGAGGCCTTCATCGTGGAAATTCGTCGCCACTTCCGCCTGGCCTAAGAGAAAAGGCAGGCTGGGCAGAGACAGGAGCGTGGACAAGCGCCTTCAGAAGAATGGCTCGGTCGCCGGCCGCAAGGCCGCCGCGCGCGGAAAATCCGTGCGCGGCGTGATGCGTCCCATTCCGATCTACAGCCAGTTCCCTTCTGACTTGCCTATTGCCCGCGAAGAGATTCAGATGGTGCTGGCGGCACTCGGTCCTGACCTTGCTGCCCTGTTTTCGGAGGATGGATGATGAAGCGTGGCCGTGGATCCAGAGGCAGCGCCAAAATGCGGGCCTATGTCTACCTGCGGTTGAGCGTCGACAAGGAGGATGGGAAGGCGCAGAGCATCGAAGCACAGCGCCATGCCATCGAGGCCTATGCCCTGAGAAATGGCATCGAGATCGTCGAGGAATTCGTCGACAGCGGTATGAGCGGCCAGTCCGATAAACGTCCAGCCTTCAATCGGATGATCGCGCAGGCAACCGACGGCACCAATCCCGTGGGCATCGTGCTGCTCTACCGTCTTTCCCGCATGGCGCGTAATATGCGCATCTTCTTCAATGCACTGGATGGTCTTGCCGACGAGGGTGTCGAAGTCGTTTCTATCACCGAGAATTTTGGCGAGGGACGCGCCAAGCGTCTCGGACAGACCTTCACGGCTTTCGTCGCCGAACAGGGTGCTGTCGAGGCATCCATCTTCACCGCCAAGAGCCGACGGGAGAATGCGCGCCAGGGTTTCTATAATGGCGGCCCGGTGCCCTTTGGCTACGAGACGTACGTCGCCAAAAAAGACGGCGACAAGGAGCGGATGAAGCTGCGCGCAGTGCCCGCCGAGGCAGCGGTGGTCGATCAGATTTTTGACTGGGCCGACATGGGGCGTGGCGGACGTTGGATCGTCAAGGCGCTCAACACGCGTGGCACGACGCTGCGCGGAGCCAAATTCTCTAACGGGAATCTTGCAGGGATCCTGAGCCGCATCACCTATACCGGAGTCTATTACGACAAGACCATGGACGATGACGGCAATGCGCCTGATCCGGAAGACTGGATCGCCGTGCCATGCCCGCCCATTATCGATCAGGCCCGATTCGACCGTGTGAACGCGCTACGTGCCTCTCGCAATCCGCGCCGCAACCCTCCACATATTGTTGCTGGCACCACAATGCTGACCGGGATCGCGAAATGCGGAACGGCAGGATGTGCCTGCGCCATGACGATCCGCACCGGAAAAGGTGGACGATACAGCTATTATGTCTGCGCCAACCGCGTGAACAAGGGACAGACTTGCGCTACCCCAAGCATGCGACGGGAAGTTCTCGACGACCTCGTGCTGGACACCGTGGAGAAGCAGTTGCTCGCGCCTGGGCGGCTGCAATCGCTTCTTGCCGACGTGCTCAACCTCTCCGACCAGAAGCGCGTGCAGCGGGAGCAGGAACTTTCTCACGCCAGAGCCGAGCAGACCCGCCTGAGGACAGCCATTGAGCGCTTGCTCATCCTGGTGGAAACCGGGCAAATGGGGCCACGCGATCCCATTTTCGCCAAGCGGATGGACGAGAATCGATCAGCGCTTGCTACGGCGACCGTGCGCATCGATACCCTAGAGACGCAGCTTGCGAAAGGATCGCGCAAGATTACTCCAGCAACGATCAGTAGTTTTGGCGAATTGCTGTCAGCCAAATTGCGCGACGACGACGCGACGCTGCGAAAGGACTATCTTCGGATGCTGGTGTCTGAGGTCACCGTTTCCAATGCACAGATCACCATATCTGGCCCGAAGGCCGTGCTGGAGAATGGTATCTGCAACGGCGTCCCGCGTCTGATGGGCACGGTGCCCATCTTTGACCGGGAATGGTGCCGCTTACAGGACTCGAACCTGTGACCCCCGCATTACGAATGCGATGCTCTACCAACTGAGCTAAAGCGGCGTTGGTGGGGCAGATAACAGCGGATGATGCGCAGGACAAGCGGGCAATGCATTCGTTCGGACCATCTTTTCGCCGTGCCGAATGATCGCCGTCCCAGGCCTTCGGTCATCTTCACGGCATGTTTACCATCCCATGGCAGTGTCGATTCTCAGGAAAAGCTTATTCTGGGCTAAGGACCGACCCAATGGACACTCTGCGAGGGCATGACATCGTCAGCGAGCCGGACGATTTCGATCATGTCGGCGACGCAGCCATCGAAACCCCTGCGGCCATCGGTTCGGACGAGCGCCGGATGCAGGTGCGCGCCTATAATTATTGGGCGTCGCTGCTGGGGGATCGGGCTTTGCCCTCGATAGAGGATTTGTCGCCCGCGGAGTTGGAGGATTTCGGTCCGAACAGCGTATTGCTGGATTTCAGCGCCGGAATCGACAATCCCGCCATCGTATATCTGGGCACGGCACTGCGCCGGGAATGCGCGATTACAGGGCCCATTCAGTTCATCAACGACGTGCCTCCCCGGTCGCTCGTGTCGCGGCTGACCGACCATTATCTCCAGATCATCGCGAACGCCGCGCCGATCGGATTTGAAGCCGGCTTCGTCAACCAGCGTGGGGCAGACATATTATACCGCGGCATATTGATGCCCTTTTCGTCGGACGATGAAACGATCGATTTCGTCTTCGGCGTGATCAGCTGGAAGGAATTGGCCAGCAACGAAGTTACCGACGAGATTGGGCGCGAAGTGGACGCAGCGTTGCGCACTTCCGCTGCCCCCGGCGCGGTGACGCCGATCTGGGCGGACGGGCCAGCCGCAGATGAGGATGACGGCGGCACGCTGGACCTTGCAGGAATGGAAAGCCCTGCCGCCGACGCGCCGTTGGCCGACTGGCTGGCACTGGCCCGCGACGGCGTGGAGCAAGCGCGCACCAGCGAAACTCGCAGCCATACGGCACTCTATCGCGCCATCGGGCTCGCCTACGACTTCGCGCTGGCGGCTGAAGCATCGCCGGACGATTATGCCGAAATATTGAGCGACGCCGGGATCAAGGTCCAGGCGCGCAGCCCTCTGACGGCGGTGGTCAAGCTGGTCTTTGGCGCGACCTATGACAAGACCAGGCTTACCGAATACGCCGCCGCGCTGGATCATGCAAAGGCTGCTCAACTCGCTGTTGGCACCTTCGCCGACTATCTGGCCCGCTATGACGGCGGCCTTAAGGCGCTGATCCGCGACGAACGCAGCCAGCGCCGCAGCAGTGCACCCGCTCGTCCCGACCGCAAAGCAACAGCACGCGCCGCGATGAAGGCGGCTGCTGTTATCGACCCGGTCGCCATCGCCACTGATGTCGATGGGCTGGCGGTGGTAATCACGCGTCGCGAGGCGGACGGCACACTCGCCATCGTGGGAGTCTTGCCGGACGGTTCCGACCTCGGCCAGCGTGTCATCATGGCCGCAGCAGCCTGAACAGGCCGCGCAAGCCGCATCTTTATTCTAGCCACAGGCAACTTTATTGCCATGCCGGGTTGAGCCTCCAGCCCGGCTGACGCATATTGCCGCTTGCCGGAGGAGGCAGCGCGGCATCCGCAAATCTTCTCCGTTCCAACATAAGCGGGCCAGACCCGCCGGGAAGAGGTTGTGAATGACGGCGTTGGCAGACTCCAGGTCCAAGCAGGTAAATCGTTCCATCCTTGATGCGCTCAAGGCCGCCCTGGCCAAGGGAACGATCCCCGGCGAGGGTGAGGATTTCAGCCCTGAGATCGCAGCCGCCGCAGCGGATTTCCTGGCGCGCGCGGCACAATTTCGCAAACCCGGCCAACTCGCTCTAGCGGTCGAAACCTTGGGAGAAGGCGCGACCGGGCGCTATATGCGCATCGCCATAATCAACGACGATATGCCGTTCCTGGTGGATTCCATCGCCAACGCCCTCGCGATGCTTGACATCACTATCTATCGGCTGCTGCACCCCGTCCTGTCGGTGGAGCGCGATGAAAAGGGCCAGTTGAGCGCCGTCTTGGATGATGACGAACCGGGCGCGCGCCGGGAATCGATGATCTATATCGAAGCAGACCGCGTCGATGCGAAGGGTCGCCGCAAACTGGAAAAGCAGTTGCGCGAAACTTTGACCGATGTCCGCGCGGCAGTCACCGATTGGCCCCGGATGCGGGAGGCGATGGCCCATGACGCTGACACCGTCCCCGATGGCGAAGGCGCGGCCTTGCTGCGATGGTTTCTGGCGCGTCATTTCACGCAGATCGGGCATGAACTGCGGCTGCGCGACGGCTCCGCCCAGGCGCCCTTGGGCATATGCGCGCGGCAGGACACCCCCTTGTTGGCGGCGGCATCGCGGGATGCAGCTTTCACCTGGTTCGAAGAAGGCAAGCGCAGCCCGCTCATCATCAAATCGAACCATGTGTCGCGGGTGCACCGGCCCATCCTGCTGGATCTGATCATCGTCCCGGTTAGGGAAGGGAAGCGGGTCGTAGCACTGTCCATCCACGCGGGCATGTGGACCAGCGCCGCGCTGGCCGCGACGCCTGACAAAGTGCCGCTGCTGCGATCCGCCCTTTCGGAACTGATGGACAAGTTCGGATTTGATCCGGCAGGCCATGCGGGCAAGGTGCTGGCCCACGCGTTGACCGCCCTGCCCCACGACATATTGATCGGCTTCGACCATGACACGCTGGAGCGGCTGGCGCTGACCTTCATGTCGCTGACCGACCGGCCGCGCCCCAAATTGGCGCTGGGGACCAGCGCGCTGGCGCGGCATCTCTACGCCTTTGCCTGGCTCCCACGCGAAGAATTGACGACGGCGCGGCGGCTGGCCGTGCAGGACATGCTGTCGCAAGCGGCGAATGGGCCGGTCCTCAGTTGGTCGATCGCGCTGGAGGAAAGCGGGCTGGCGCTGCTGCGCATCACGCTCGACCTGCGCGACGGGGGCGTGGTGCCGGACGAACTGCCGCTGGACCGGCAGTTGAAACAGATGGTGCGCGGCTGGCTGCCCGCTGTTGAGGAGGCGCTCGCCGAGATGGAGGAGCCGGGTCGCGCCGCTGCTCTGGCGCAACGTTTCGCGGCGGGATTTCCGCTGGCCTATCGCAATGGCGCAGGCCCCGCCGAAGCGGCAATCGACATCCGTTTGCTACACGGGTTGTCAGGCCCGGGCGACAAGTCGATCCGCATCTATCGCAATGGCGAGGATGAAGCGGAAAGGCTGCGTCTCAAACTCTACAGCCATGACGTGATCGCCCTGTCCGAAGTTGTGCCCGCCTTCGAAAATTTCGGGTTCCGCGTGATCGACGAGATGACGACCGCCGTGGATGGCGGGGCACTGGGCCATGTCCAGCGTTTCGTCCTGGAACTGCCTGCGGGCAGCGATGCGGATCCGGTGATCGCCCGCGCATCGGTCGTCACCGAAGCCATCGCCCAGGTGCTGGAAGGCCGGGCGGAAAACGACCGGTTCAATGAACTCATCGTCACCGCGGGGCTGGCGCCGCGCGCGGTCGTCCTGTTCCGTGCGCTATTTCGCTATCTGCGCCAGACCGGCATGGCTTACAGCATGGCGACCTTTGCCGAAACATTGCGGCGGGAACAGGCGGTCGCGCATGATCTGGTGACGCTGTTCGAAGCGTTGCACGACCCTGCTATCAAGGATGGGGCCGACCGCGCAGCCAAGGCGCAGGCAGCTATCGACGCGGGCCTGGAAAAGGTGAAGGCCATTGACGAGGACCGGGTGCTTCGCCTGCTCCGTGCCGTCATCACGGCGACCCTGCGGACCAATTTCTTCAGCGACGCCGCCCAGGAAGCGCTGGCGTTCAAGCTGGACAGCGCCCAGGTTCCGGGGCTGCCCGCTCCGCTGCCGTGGCGCGACATCTGGGTCTATTCTCCGCGTGTCGAAGGCATCCACCTGCGCGCTGGTCCGGTCGCGCGGGGCGGACTGCGCTGGTCCGACCGACGCGACGATTTCCGCACCGAAATATTGGGCCTGATGAAGGCGCAGCGGGTCAAGAACGCCGTCATTGTGCCGACCGGAGCGAAAGGCGGATTTTACCCCAAGCAGCTTCCCGACCCGCAGCGTAACCGCGAAGGGTGGATGGCGGAAGGCACGGAAAGCTACCGCATCTTCATCCGCGCGCTGCTGTCCATCACCGACAATATCGTCGCGCAAAAAGTCACCCACCCGCCCCACGTCCGCATCCATGACGGCAATGATCCATATTTCGTCGTCGCAGCCGACAAGGGGACAGCGACGTTCAGCGATGTCGCCAACAGCATCGCGCTGGAACGCAATTTCTGGCTGGGCGATGCCTTCGCCAGCGGCGGTTCCCATGGCTATGACCATAAGGCGATGGGCATCACGGCGCGCGGCGCGTGGATCAGCGTCAGGCGGCACTTCGCCGAACTGGGCGTGGACGTGCAGAGCGAGCCGGTGACTGTGGTCGGATGCGGCGACATGTCGGGCGACGTGTTTGGCAACGGCATGCTGCTTTCTAAATCCATCAAACTGGTCGCGGCCTTTGACCACCGTCACATCTTCCTGGACCCCGACCCCGATCCCGCAAAATCATGGGAAGAGCGGGCAAGGCTGTTCGCACTGCCGCGATCAAGCTGGGATGATTATGACAAGTCGATCATCTCCCCAGGCGGCGGCGTCTACCCCCGCACGCTCAAGCGCATAACGCTAAGCCCGCAGGCACAGGCGATGCTGGGCGTGACGGAGCCTGAAATGGAGCCGACGGCGCTGATCGCGGCCATCCTGAAAAGCCCCAATGACCTGCTGTGGTTCGGTGGCATCGGCACTTATGTAAAATCGGCTTCACAAAGCCATGTCGATGTGGGCGATCCGGCCAATGACCGGCTGCGCATCGACGCGGAGGATCTTCGGATCAAGGTGGTCGGCGAAGGGGCGAACCTGGGTGTCACTCAGGCGGCCCGCATCGCCTTTTCCCTGCGCGGCGGCCGTATCAATGCCGACTTCATCGACAATAGCGCGGGCGTCGATTGTTCGGATAATGAGGTCAATATCAAGATCGGGCTGAACAAGGAAATGGCTGAGGGCCGCCTTTCCTTCGCCGCCCGCAACAAGCTGCTGGAAAGCATGACGGATGCCGTGGCTGACATCGTTCTGGAAGATAACCGCTTGCAGGCGCTGGGCCTATCCATCGCCGAAGCAGGCGGGGCTGCCGAACTGGCAAGCTATGTGCGCCTGATCGAAACGTTCGAGGAAGATGGTCGGCTGGACCGGCGGGTAGAGGGGCTAGCGGCCAACGACCAGTTGTTGCGGCGGGGACAGGACGGACTGGGGATGACCCGACCCGAACTCGCTATATTGCTGTCGACCGCCAAGCTGACGTTGCAGGACGCGATTGAGCATGGCGGCCTGGCGGCTGATCCCAGCATGGCGGACGAACTGGCCGCCGCCTTTCCGCCCGCGATGCAAAAGAAGGAAGCCGATGCGATCGCGGCCCATGCATTGCGCAAGGAGATCATCGCGACCAAAGTCGCCAATCGCGTCATCAACCGGCTGGGCCTGATCCACCCGTTCGAGCTGGCGGAGGAGGAAGGCTGTTCCTTGGCCGATCTGGCCAACGCCTTCCTGATCGCGGAGCGGCTCTATGACATTGGCAGCCTGTGGGCCGACATAGACGCAGCGGAGATGGCCGAAGGCGCACGCCTTGGCTTGTTCGGCGAAGTCGCCAACGGCATGCGGGCGCAGATCGCCGACATATTGCGCAGCGTAGCGTCGGGCACCCTGCCCGGCCAGGGCCACGCGATCCTGGCCGACGGCGTGGGCAAATTGGCCAACAGAGTCGATGAATTGCTGACCAGTGAGGCGGTGCGCCGCGCCAGCGCCGTGGCGGATCATCTGCTGGCTCGTGGCGCACCCGATGCGCTGGTGCGGCGGACTGTCGGCCTGTTCAAACTGGACGGCGCAGTCGGCATCGCCGCGTTGGCGCGCCGCCTGAAAGTCGATGAAGTCGACCTCACCCGCGCTTTCACCCATCTGGGCGAAGCGCTCGGTATCGATTGGGTGCAATCGACCGCCGCCCGGATGACCCCTTCCGACCCATGGGAACGGCTGCTGATTTCCGGCGTCGCGCGCGACATGCAGCAGGTGCGGCTGGAATTTCTGGCGCAGGCGAGCACGAACGATATTAGCGCTCATGTCGAACGCTGGTTGACCGAAAAAGCCTCACGGGTCGCGCAGTTCCGCGGACTGGTGCGGCGCGCCCGCTCCGCACCGCTCGCAAATGTCGCGATGCTGGCGGAGGTTGCAGGCCAGGCGCGCGGCCTTCTGGGGCGCTGAGGTGGCACCCTTTTCCAGCCTGACCGCATATATTTTAATATAATTTTCCACACAGCCCTGTTTGCAATTGCGAGTCGTTCGCGTTACTAGGCCGCACTTCTCATCAGGACCGCATCCACTCCCATGCACGCCCCCGTCCGCGCCCAGCCTAAGAAAAAGAAGGGTCACAAGACCTTCTGGCTCAAACAATTGCATAGCTGGCACTGGATCAGTTCGGCGATCAGCCTGATCGGCCTGCTGCTTTTTGCGTTCACCGGCATTACGCTCAACCACGCCGCCGACGTTGAAGCTTCTCCCCAGACGGTCGAAAGAACGGCACAACTGCCCCCGGTATTGTTAAACCGCGTCACCGCCGACGATGCGCCGGACAGCAAGAAGCCGCTGCCGTCTGATGTCGCCGCGTGGGTCGAAAAGGAAATCGGGCTAAGCGGCGAAGGTGAGGCGGAATGGTCGAGCGATGAAATCTACCTGCCCCTTCCCCGGCCCGGCGGCGACGGCTGGATCTCCATTGACCGGCACAGCGGCGCGGTATCCAGCGAAGCGACCAGCCGGGGATGGGTCAGCTATCTCAACGACCTTCACAAGGGGCGCAACACCGGCACCGCGTGGAAATGGTTCATCGACATTTTCGCCGTCGCCTGCTTTCTGTTTGCGCTGACCGGGCTGCTACTGTTGCAGCTTCATGCGGCCAAGCGGCCTAGCACCTGGCCTTTGGTGGCCGCGGGCCTGGCTATTCCGGCGGTGCTCGCCATCATCTTCATCCACTAAGGGAACGACGTCATGCAGAGGGGCTATAAACTGATCCTGGGGGGCGGCGTCGCCATCGGCACGGCGGCGGGCGCGGGCGCGGGCGCGGCGCAGGCCGAAACGATGAACGTCACCGTCACCATTCCCCGCCTGTCGGTCGCCGAATATCACCGGCCCTATGTCGCCATCTGGCTGGAAAAGGAAGGCGCGGCCCCGCGCACCCTGTCGGTCTGGTATGATGTGGACAAGGCGAAGGGCGAAGGCGCGAAGTGGCTGCGCGACATGCGTCAGTGGTGGCGCGTGTCGGGCCGGACGATGAGCTTTCCGGCGGACGGCGTGACGGGCGCGACCCGCGCACCGGGCGAACATAAAGTCGGCTTCATCAACGGCAAGGGGCCTTTGGGACGGCTCGGCGCGGGCAACTACACGCTGGTCGTGGAAGCAGCCCGCGAAGTCGGCGGGCGCGAACTGCTGCGCCTGCCGTTCAGCTGGCCGCCCAAGCCGGGCGCGACGGTACGGACCAAGGGTAAAAGCGAATTGGGCGCGGTCAGCGTCTCCTTCAGCAAATAGGGGAAATGTCATGAAGGCCAGACATATTATCGCGGGCGCAGTTGGCGCGCTGCTTCTTTCCGGCGCGGCGCAGGCGCATCGCCAATGGATGCTGCCGTCGTCCACCACCCTGTCCGGCAACGAAAGCTGGGTGACGGTGGATGCTGCCGTATCCAACGACCTTTTCTATTTCGAACATAATGCGATGCGCATCGACAATGTCAGGGTGACGCAGCCCGACGGGTCGGAAGGCAAGATCGAAAATGGCGCTACCGGCAAATATCGGTCGACTTTTGACGTCCACCTGACACAGCCCGGCACCTACCGGATCGCTAGCGTTTCCACGGGCGTCATGGGCAGCTACACGTTGAATGGCGAGCAGAAGCGCCTGCCGCGCGGCACCACGAAGGACAATCTGGCGGCGGCCATCCCCGCAGGCGCGACCAATGTGCAGACGACCGAAGCGTCCAACCGCAACGAAATCTTCGTGACGCTGGGCGCGCCGACGGCCTCCATCTTCAAACCCACGGGCACAGGCATCGAACTGGTGCCGGTCACGCATCCCAATGACCTGGTATCGGGCGAAGCTGCCACCTTCCAGTTCCTGTTGGATGGCAAGCCTGCCGCTGGCCTGAAGGTCACGGCCATTCCGGGCGGAATCCGCTATCGTGACTCGCTGGGCCAGATGGATCTCGTCACCGACAAGGATGGCAAGCTGACGATCACCTGGCCACAACCGGGCATGTATTGGCTGAATGCCAGCACCGGCGGCGGTCGTGAAGGTGGCGAGGGCATGGGTGCGCCTGCTGCGGCCGATTCGGCGGCTCAAAAGCCCCAACGCCCCGCTGGTCCGCCGCAGCGCCGTGCATCCTATGTGACCACACTGGAAGTGCTCGCGCCCTGACCGGCGTCCGCGTCGCCATCCCTACCAGCCTGTCGCCCGATGATTTTACCGGGCGGCAACGGGGGGCGTATGTCACCGACCTGTCCGGGCCGACCATGGGAACAACCTGGTCGGCCCATATCGTCGATGCGCCTGCGTCGTGCGAAGACGAAATCACGGACGTGCTGGCCCGCATCATCACCCAGATGAGCAATTGGGAAGCGGCGTCCGACATCAGCCGATTCAACCTCTCACGCATCGGCCTATGGACCCCCCTGCCCCCAGAGATGATGACGGTGCTTCGCGCAGGACTGGACGTGGCAAAGCTGTCCGGCGGCGCGTTCGATCCTGCTGTCGGCAGGCTGGTCGACCATTGGGGCTTTGGACCATCCGGCACCTACGCTTCATCTGCACGGCCCAGTCACCCCTCACCCTGGACAGCTTTGGAGATCGACCAGCAACAGGCCCGTCGCACAGCCGACGTGACGCTGGATTTTTCCGGGATAGCCAAGGGCTTCGCGGTTGACGCCGTTGCCCGGCGCCTGCGCGATCTGGGCGCGCGCCATTTCCTTGTCGAAATAGGCGGCGAACTGCGGGGGGATGGCGTCCGGCCCGATGGCCAACCCTGGTGGGTCGATGTGGAATCGCCGCCCGGCCTTGGCCTGCCGACGCTCAGGATCGCGCTTTGCGGCCTGTCTGTCGCTACGTCAGGCGACTATCGGCGGTTCCGGGTCGATGACGACAGGCGGCTGTCCCACAGCATCGATCCCGCCACCGGCATGCCGATCGGGAACGATGTCGCATCCGTTTCGGTTCTGCACCAAAGCGCGATGATGGCCGATGCCTGGGCGACCGCTATCACGGTGCTGGGTCATGAAGGCGGCATGGCGCTCGCAACCCGGCATGGCATTGCCGCGCGGCTGATCCGCAGGGAAGATGATGGAGGGCAGGAATATATGACGCCCGCCCTCGCCGCGATGCTGGACTGAAAAGGTGCAGAAAGCGGCGCGCCCCTACCCAGTTTACGCTGATGTGGGTCGAAGAACGAACGGGATTTCAACCACGCCCTTGACCTTGACGGCCCGACCCTGCTGAACCATCGGACGCCAACGCCATTTGCGCACAGCATCCCGCGCCGCATCGTCCAGGCGGGCAAAGCCGCTACTACGCGTGACCGCGATTGCCTCTACCGCGCCATCTGTGCCCAGCGTCAGAGCCAGGACGACGGTCCCCTGCTCATGCTTGCGGCGGCTTTCAATGGGATATCGGGGCGGCTTGCCGGACACCATCTGGGTGCTCAGATCGCCGCCCTGCACCGTGCTGGGAGGCGACGGGGCGGCGAGAGCGACGGTGGGTGCCGGCGCGATCGCCGTCGGCGCGCTGACCGCGACCGGCTGCGCGATGGGCGTAGTGGCGATCTGCGGCGACGGGGTGGCCAGCCGAACGACCGGGGCAGGCGCCACGATCTGCGGCTTTGAAGGTGGCGGGGGCGGCGCGTCCTGCGGAGGTGGAGGCGCGGGCGGCGTCAGGTTGACGACCGACAAGCGCAGCTCTTCACGCCTTTGAACCTGATGACGCACGTGCATGATGGCGGTGATCAGCACGGCGTGAACCGCCAGGATCAGCGCGATGATCACCCAGTTGGGCGATTTCGACTGCCCATAGCGTGACGGCGGGGCAATGTTCGCCATTTGGATCGACGCCGGTCTGGGCATTGGAGACTCGGGGGCGTGAAGAAGAACATCCTCTTCTTCCTGATCCATGAGCCTGTCCGCTACACGTAACATGCACCGATCCCCTTTCTGGCTACCGCCATCGCCGGACTCATGGCGCAAGTCATAATGCGATACAATTGCATTTTTGATCCAGCCATGTGCCAGTCCGAAAAAGGTTGGGCGAGCGACAGCCCGAGGAGGAGGGAATACTGCCGCTCGCCCGTCACCCCGGCATGGGACGAATGCCGGGGATAAGGTCGTTTTTAGAAGCTGTAGTTCAGGCTCAACACGGCCGAACGGGTCGGCGCAGGCATGGCCCAGCTATTGTTCACATTATTGCGCACCGTCGTCACATACTTCTCGTTGGTGAAGTTCTGGACATTCAGCTGCGCGTTCAGATTTTCGGTGATGGGATAATTCACCATCAACCGGTGGATGGTGTAGCTCGGCACATTATAACCCACATAAGTCCCGGCAGCGAGCTGCGCGGCATTGGGCTGGTTCAGCAGGAATTTGCCCTGATAAGTGATCCCATAGCCCAGTTCCAAACCGAAGCCGAAGCGATAGGTGGTGAACAGGCTGCCCGAATGCTTGGGGGTATTGGTGAGCGCATAACCACGCGTGGGATCGGGGAACAGAACGCTGTTGGCGCAATCGCCCGCTGCCGGGTCAGTCGATCCTGGGTTCTCCAGGCAATAGTCCGACACGCCCTGCTTGATCTTGCTCTTCAGATACATGTAGTTGGCTGAAATCGTCCAGTTGCTGGTGATATTGCCCGACGCGCCGAGCGATATGCCTTCGACCCGCTGGCGACCATCGGCAGCCCGGTCGGGCAGCAGGGGATCGCCCGACAGGACCTTGATCTGGTTACGGTCATTGCGGAACATCGCCGCAGTCAGCAGCAGCTTGGCATCGAACAGGTCCGCCTTGACGCCGATTTCGTAGTTCTTGGTCGTTTCCGGCTTCACGTTGCAGGTGCCGCTGCCACCAAATTCGTTGTTCGCCGTGCACGAGCCATCGACCGATGCCTTGGAGGGCAGTTTGGAGTTGCCATAGGCGACATACAGGCTGGTGTTAGGCGTAGGCTTCACGACCAGTCCGACCCGGTATGAGAAGAGGTTGTCGTCGATCGACGTATAGGTCGGATTGCTGGTTCCTGCGACCGGGACAGCCAACTGTCCTCGATTGGGGCCAGTCACTTCATAATTGAACGTCCGGTTCCACCCCTTCACCTTTTCGTAGCGAACGCCACCGTTGAGTTCGAGCCAGTCGGTGAACTTCATCGCATCGAACAGATAGGCAGCATAGCTGGTCTGCTCGCCCAAATTCCGCGCCGACCGGATGAAGTTGATGGGACCAACATAATTGTTGCTGCCATAGACGAAGCCTGCCGGACCCTGAACAACTTGACCGGGGTTGGAAATGCTGACCAGCGGATAGGCGGTTTCAAACGGGTTGGTGCCATCGGCTTCACGCAGGCTGTTGCCGCCCAGCTGATTATATTTTTCCCACAGGGCCGACGCACCCAGGACCAGCGTATGTTCGATGCCGCCAGTCGCGAAATCGGCGCTCAGATCGATCTGGTTGTAAGCGGTTTCGTTATTGATGAAGCGCGTGTTGCCGCGTCCATTGCCACGGTTAGGCATGAAGAAGCCGGGCGGAACGGTGGCCGCGCAGGCGCTGCCATCAGGCTGCACCCCGGACGACAAACAGAAGTCCCCCGATGGCTGGCTCGTGATCGTGTTCTGACGGATATGTTCATAGCGCGTCAGGTTGCGAATCTTCAGGCTATCGCTGAACGCATGGCTGAAAATCGCCTGCAGCGACTTGGTCTTGCTGTCCTGCTTGTCGACATTGGCAAAGCCATAATAGCCCGACCGGTCGAACTCGTCGAGGATGCCGCCCTGCGCGGGATAATAGCGCAGCCCATATTGCGGCATCGCATCGTCGTCCAGATATTCGCCCTGCAACGTCAGGCTGGTCGGTCCGTCGATGCCGATGGAGATGGCGGGCGCGATGCCCCAGCGCTTGTAATATTCGACGTCGCGGCCCGGCACGTCATTTTCATGATAGACGGCGTTAAGGCGGACGGCGACCAGGTCATTGATCCGCTTGTTCGCATCCACCGTCGCGCGGTAATAATTGTCGGTGCCGATGCCCGCATTCAATATGGTCTGATCATCAGCCAGCGGCCGCTTGGTCACCAGATTGATCGTGCCCGCGACAGATCCGCCGCCGTTCATGACCGAATTGGCGCCGTTGGTGACTTCCACCTGTTCGATATTATAAACTTCGTTGCGGTTCAGGAATGCGCCGGAACGTACACCATCGACGGTAACGTCATTCTTCGCGTCCTGACCGCGCAGGATGATGCGGTCGCCATAGCCAAAGCCGCCCTCGCCCGCGCCAAAGGTAATCCCCGGAACCGTGGACAGAACGTCGCGCAAGGTCAGCAGATTCTGCTGCTGAATGGTTTCCTTGCTGATCACCGTGATGGTCTGGGGCGTGTCGAGCAGCGGGCGGACATATTTGGGCGATTCGGCCCGCTCCACCTTCACCGCCGATTCATCGATCGCCGTGTCCGTAACCGTCATGCCACCCAGATTGGGGCCTTGCGCCGCATCCTGACCATGGGCCGCCGATGCAAATGCCAGAGCGCCGACGCAACTAAGCGCCAGGAATGAAGGTGCAGACTTGGAACTGGACATGGAAACAGAAACCCCTTTCTGATGTGGCTTGAGGGGCCTGCTATTGATAGTAGGTCGCAGAGTCAACGCTATTGCGAACTATTCTTATCTTCTTTCAAGCTGAACAGCCAGCATCGAACGGCGCTTGCCAGGTTGGGCGGATCAAATACCGCCAGACGCGCAACATCGATCCGGGCGATCAGCGCGTTTATAGGCAAGCCCTCCGACGCCGCGCGGACGCGGAGGGCATCCCAGAAAATGGGCTCCAGACTGATAGCCGTCTGGTGGCCCGCGATGGTGATGCTGCGCTTCACCGGCGCCGCGAAGGGGGACGCAGGCGGCGGCGCATCACCATCTAAGTCTCCATTCGCGGTCATGCGATCAGTACATATGCTGCCCGCCATTGATCGACATGGTGCTGCCGGTCACGAACCCCGCTTCCTCGCTGCACAGGAAAGCGACGCCCCTTGCGATCTCTCCGGCATGGCCCAGCCGACCGACCGGAATCTTGGCGACGATCTTTTCCAGGACCTGCGCCGGTACTGCGGCCACCATGTCGGTGTCGACATAGCCGGGCGCGATGGCATTGACGGTGATGCCGTATTTCGCGCCCTCCTGCGCCAGCGCCTTGGTAAAGCCGTGAATGCCCGACTTGGCGGCGGCATAGTTGACCTGGCCATATTGCCCCGCCTGACCGTTGACCGATCCGATATTGACAAAGCGGCCCCAGCCACGCTGCCGCATGCCATCGAATGTCGCCTTGGCCATGTTGAAGCAACCGCCCAGATTGATGCGCATCACCTCATTCCAGTCGTCGAAGCTCATCTTTGCGAGCACGCCGTCACGGGTGATGCCCGCATTGTTCACCACTATGTCCACCGACCCCAGACGGTCGGCCACCGCCGCGCAGCCGTCCAGGCACGCCTGATGATCGCCCACATCCCACTTGAACGTATCGATGCCAGTCCGCTCGCTAAAGGCGCGCGCTTTTTCGTCGTTACCGGCATAGTTGGCGGCCACGACATAGCCCATTTTTTTCAAGGCCAAACTGATCGCTTCACCAATGCCGCGTGTTCCGCCCGTGACGATGGCAACTTTGGTCATAACAGCCTCTCCTTGTTAAATTCGGACAGAAATCTACCCCTCCACCCAGCCTGCAAGTTCGCGATCGGCAAGATGGCGATACAGGACCATGGCTTCGGGTGAAGCGTTCAAACAGCTTAAATGCGCGAATTGACTACCGCCTGATGACAAGAAATCCTCTTTTCCCCGCATCGCGATTTCTTCGAGCGTTTCCAGACAGTCGGCGGAAAATCCGGGGGTCAGCACCGCCACCTTACGCACGCCTTCGCCCGGCAGGCTGCGCAGAACGTCGTCGGTCGCGGGGCCCAGCCATTTGGCGGGACCAAAGCGGGATTGGAAGGTGACCCGCACCTCGCGCCCCATCGCTTGGGCAAGCAGTCCTGCCGTCGCCAGGCACTGATCATGATAGGGATCGCCCAGCTGCCGGGTGCGTTGCGGCATGCCGTGAAAGCTGGCGAGCAACAGGTCCGGTGCAAAATCCAGTTCCGCCAGTTGCCGCTCGGCAGAGGCGCGTAGCGCCTCGATATAAGCGGGATCGGCATAATAGGGCGGCAATGTGCGGATCGCGGGCTGCGACCGCAAATCCGCCAGCGCAGCATAGGCAGCGTCCAGCGCCGTCGCGGTCGTCGCGGCGCAATATTGGGGATAAAGCGGCGCGAGCAGAATGCGGCCACAACCCGCATCGATCATCGCTGTGAGCCGCGTCGCAATCGAAGGGTTGCCATAGCGCATCGCCCAGTCGACCACTACCTCCGCGCCCATCAATTCCTGCAGCTTCTGGGCGGTGTCACGGGTATAAACGGCGAGCGGAGAGCCTCCCTCCATCCAGACTTCCTGATAGGCGCGCGCCGATTTGCGGGGCCGGGTCAGCAGGATTGGACCGCGCAATATAGGCTGCCACAACAGTTTGGGGATCTCCACAACGCGCCGGTCCGACAGGAACTCACCCAGATAACGCCGTACGGATGCAGCATCGGGCGCGTCGGGCGTGCCCAGATTGATGAGGAGAAGGCCGATTTTATCCACGAACGACGTCAAGTCCTTGGCAAGAGTGGGAGCTTGCGAAAACGCTGCCCGGTGACTGTGAAAAGCGCATTGGCGACCGCAGGCGCGATCAACGGAGCGCCGATGTCGGTAAGTTCGGCCGACGGCGCGCTGCTGCGCACCAACTCGACCGAAACTTCACCTATGTCGGCAAGGCGGGGCAGGCCCATTCGCCCCATGATCGCGCGCTGAGGCATGCCCCTGGCGTAGGGAACCGATGCGCCCATGGCGAGCGCCAACCCATAAATCAGTCCATTTTCGACCTGCTGACGGGCGATGTCGGGATTGACCTGGTCCCCGCCATCGACCGCCGCGATAATGCGTCCAACACTCAGCTTTCCGGCATTGATCGCCGCTTCCACCATCACGGCGGCATAGGCCCCGTCCATCTGATGCGCGGCCAACCCCTGCCCACTCCCTTCGATGCCGCCCTGCCAGCCGCCCATCGCGCCGACCGTGGTCAGGCAGTGCGCCAGCCGGGGATTGCCGCCCAGCATCTGAATGCGAAAGGATATGGGTTCGATCCGCGCCTGATGGGCCAGTTCATCGATAAAGCTTTCAGTGAAGAAGGCGCCATGCAATCGGGCATTCCCCGGTGCGAAGCCGATGGGAAGGCCGGGGTCGGCGGGAAAATGATCCACTGCCCAGTTGGGAAGCGCATAGGGCAATTCCATGCCCGCAACCGCAAGTCGGGTGGACAGGTCCGCTGCATCGCGAGCCGCTGCATGCGGCAGTTTGCGATGCGCCACCCGGTCCCAGGTCTGGGTCATGCCGCAGGGGGCGGAAACCTTGGCCAGCCAGCCTTCGATCACGCCATTGCGGCCCAACTTGGCGGCCATGCGGGCATGGGCCGGGGCGCTCGGACGATCCTGGATGACATCTTCCAGCCGCGACCACTGCAGTTGTACTGGCCGACCGACATCCCTCGCGATCAGCGCAGCCTGCACGCCCGCCTCCACATCCATCCGCCGCCCAAAGGAGCCACCCGCGTGCAGGGGATAAAGAGTGACGGAACCGTCCGCCATGCCCAGCGCATCGGCAACCGCCGCACGGGCCAATCCGGGCGCTTGCGTCGCGGTCCACACTTCCGCCGCATCATCGGTCACGCGCGCCGTCGCGCACATCGGCTCCAGCGCGAGATGCAGGCCCGGATCAACGCTGAACTCGCTGGCCAGGATAGTGGCGTTGTCGAACAAGGGCGCCAGATCGCCGCGTGAATAGAGGCGTTGCCCGGATGACCCGGCAAAAGCCTGCTCCAGCGCCGCCTCGACCCCTTCGCTACTGACCGGATTGCCCGCCAGTTCGAATATGGGATCAGCCAGGTCCAGCGCCTTGTTCGCCGCCCACCAGTTGGTCGCGACCGCCGCGACCCATCGATCCGTGCGCACCAGTTTCAGAAAACCCGTGACACTATGCGCGGCATTTTCATTGACGCTTTTCAACAGTGCATCGCCGATCGGCCCCTGCCGGATCGAAGCGAAAACCATGTCGGGCAAGCGGATGTCAGCGGCGAAATTATGACTGCCGTCGATCTTGGACGGCGTATCCAGCCGTGGCAGGTCCTGCCCGGCCAGCCGATCGGTCTCCCTTTGCCGAAAGGGTAGGATTTCCGGCAGGTCGAACGCGGCGGCCTCTTCCACCACCTCGCCGATCTTCAACCGCTTTTGCCCGCCGTCGGAGATGATGCCATTCTGGATGTCGCAATTTTCCCAGGGAACGTCCCAGCGCGCGGCCGCCGCCTGGCACAGCAGCACGCGGGCAGCGGCGCCCGCCTCACGATAGCTTTGCTGGAACATCGGCACTGATGTGCCAGCGCCGGTCAGCATCAAGGCCCGGCGGGTCGCATATTGGTCGATCGCCCATTCACCCGCTGATCCCGCCAGCCGCGTCCAGTCACTCGACAGCCATTGCCGCGCCAGCAGATCATTGGCGTAAAGCGGGCTGACCGGCGCGCTCTGCACCCCCACCGTCCGCCAGTCAGCACCCAGTTCATCGGCCAATATCTGCGGCAGCAACGTCGTTATGCCCTGGCCCATTTCCGTCTGGGGAACGATGACGACGATCTGCCCTGCCCGATCGATTTTAAGGAACGCATTGAAAACCGCCTCGCCCGCTGCGGCATTCAGGTTCGGCCGGTAGCGGCGGGGCCATATCGCCCATGCCAGCATCACCCCCGCCGATGCACCCGCCCCTACCAGCAGCGCGCGTCTATTGATGCCCCTCTCCTGGTCTTTACGCTGTGCATGCTTCAGCGGTGCGCGCCCCATGACCATGGTGATAGAGAGGCTTCGAACGGCTGAAAAGCTCTAATCTGCGTTGATCGGAGCAATATTGAGGCGGGGTATCTCAATAGCCGGACACCGGTCCATCACGACCTTCAGGCCTGCGGCTTCCGCGCGGGCAGCAGCGGCTTCATTGACCACGCCCAATTGCATCCACACCGACTTCGCGCCCGCTGCGATGGCTTCGTCCACCGCATCCCCCGCCGCCTCGCTACGGCGGAAGATGTCGACCATGTCGATGGGCACACCAATATCGGCCAGCCGCGCCCAGACAAATTCCCCATGTACATGTTCGCCCGCAATCTGCGGATTGACCGGCAACACGCGATAGCCATGGTCCTGAAGCACCTTCATCACCCCATAGCTGGGGCGATCGGGCCGATCGGACAGGCCGATCATCGCGATGGTGCGCGTCCCGCTCAAAAGGTCGGCGATCTGCTGAGGCTCGTTCAGGGGCATGCGCTTGTTCCTTTCAACGCGTTGCCGGAAAGACGCGGCACAGGCTCAATCCGTTCCCTCGGCCTGCACGCGTCAGCCGCGCAACCATTGCGCCACCTTGGCCGCGACAGCGTGAAACGCCTTGCCCGATTCATCTTCGCCCGCTGCGGGCGGGTCGCCAGCGTCGGATTTCAACCGGATGTCAATCGCCAGGGGAATGCGGCCCAGAAAGGCCATCCCCAGCTCCCCGGCGGCGGATTCCGCGCCGCCAGTGCCGAATGGGTCGGATATTTCACCGCAATGCGGGCAGCTATAGCCCGCCATATTTTCCACCAGGCCGATGATGGGCACCTGTGTTTGTTCAAACAGGCTGATGGCCCGGCGAGCGTCGATCAGCGCCAGGTCCTGCGGCGTCGATACAATAACCGCGCCCGCAGGCTTATGCTTTTGCACCATCGACAATTGAACGTCGCCAGTGCCGGGTGGCATATCGACGATCAGTATTTCCGTTTCACCCCAATCGGCGTCGATCAGTTGCGACAGGGCGTTGCCAGCCATGGGTCCGCGCCACGCCAGCGCCTTCCCCGGTTCCACCAGATGCGCCATCGACAGCATGGGAATGCCAGCCGGACTGTCCACCGGGATCAGGCGCTTGTCCTGCGCCTGCGGCTTCTTGTCCTCGCTGTTCATCAGCCTGGCTTGGGACGGGCCGTAGATATCCGCGTCCACGATACCGACCGAAAACCCCAACCGCTTCAGGGCAACGGCCAGGTTTGCCGACAGAGTGGATTTGCCCACCCCCCCCTTTCCCGATGCAACAGCGATGATCCTGATGCTCTTGCGCTCGGTGGTCATCGCTATGCGCACATCTTTCACGCCCGGAACCAGCAGCGCGCCTTCGCGGATAGCGTCGGCCACGGCGTCCCGTCGCGCGGCGGAAAGTCCGCCCACGTCCAGCGCCAGGGCCATCACCCCATCCTTGACGCGCGGGGTGCTGGCGCGCCCCTCCGTCAGCGTCTTCAGGCGGGCAGCGAAACTCTCAAGATCGGTCATGACAGCGGCCTCTAGGCAATAATCGTTGCGAAGGGCACTGTTTTTCAAGCGCCACCCTTCCTATAGAGACGGTATGAAAAGAATTCTCGGGTGGATGCCCGGCATCAAAAGCGCCATGGTCCAAGGCCCCTGGGGCAATAAAGGCGATGGTTCCGAAGGAGGCGATGGGCCGGGCAAGGGCAATGATGGCCCTCGCAATCCCTGGACGCAGCCGGGTCGCCCTGCCGGATCGAAGGGACCTTCGGCAATCGAGGAACTGCTGCGCCGCAGCCGCGACAGCTTTGGCCAGGGCGGCGGGGGCTTTGGCAATCTGCCGCCACGCCCCAATGGCAAGGCGCTGTGGCCTGCTGCGATTGGCGTCTTCATCCTGTTATGGCTGGTGCTGACCTGCGTTCACCGCGTCGGCCCGCAAGAACGCGGCGTCGTGACCCTGCTCGGCAAATATAGCCGGACGATTTCTCCGGGCATCAGCCTGACGCTACCCAGCCCGCTGGAAAATGTAACCACCGTCGATGTGGAGGAAATCCGCGCCATCGATATCGGTTCGGCCAGCGCCGAAAGCGAAAATCTGGTGCTGACCGGCGATCAGAACATCATCGACCTGGCTTATTCGGTACGCTGGAATATCCGCAGCCCGGAACTCTATCTTTTCCAGCTGTCCGACCCCGATGACACCGTCCGCGAAGTGGCTGAAAGCGCCATGCGGTCCGTCGTCGCCAGCGTCAGCCTGGACGATGCGCTGGGCGCGGGCCGGACCGAGATCGAACAGCAGGTCGAACAACGTATGCAGGACATACTCGACGGCTATCGGTCGGGCATTCGCGTGCAGGGCGTCGCCATCAAGCAGGCCGACCCGCCGACCGCCGTCAACGACGCGTTCAAGGCCGTGTCCGCTGCGCAGCAGACCGCCCAGACCTATCTGAACGAAGCGCGCGCCGCCGCGCAGCAGGTGACGGCAAAGGCGCAGGGCGAAGCCGCCGCCTTTGACAAGGTCTATGAACAATACCGGCTCTCACCCGATGTCACGCGTCGCCGCATGTATTACGAAACCATGGAGGGCGTCCTGTCCAACGTCGACAAGACGATCGTCGAAAGCGGCAACGTCACGCCGTTCCTGCCGCTTCCCGAACTCAAGCGCAGGGCACAGGCGGCGACCGCCCCTGCCGCACCTGCGGAGGGGAACCGGTGATGCCCAACCTGCTGCGCCACCCCGTCGCGCTCGCGCTGTCGGTCATCGTCCTGCTGATGCTGATCGGCAGCACCATCGCCATCGTACCCGAAACCAAGCAGGGCGTCGTCGTCCGCTTCGGCGATCCCAAGAAGATCATCAACCGTTACCGTCCGAACGAAGATTTCGGCAAGACGGGCGCTGGCATCATCCTGCGCTGGCCGTTCATCGATCAGATCGTATGGATCGACAAACGCGTGCTGTCGGTTGAAATGGAACGGCAACAGGTGCTGTCCACCGATCAGCTGCGATTACAGGTAGATGCCTTCGCTCGTTACCGTATCGTCGATCCGCTGCGCATGTATATCGCGGCGGGCAACGAAGAACGCGTTTCCGAAGCGTTGCGACCCATCCTTGGGTCGGCGCTGCGCAATGAACTGGGCAAACGGCCATTCGCCGCGCTGCTGTCGCCGGAACGCGGGCAGGTGATGGACAATATCGAAGCGGGGCTGAACCGGGTCGCGCGGCAATATGGCGCTCAGATTGTCGATGTGCGTATCAAACGCGCCGACCTGCCCGACGGCGCACCGCTGGAAAGCGCCTTCACCCGGATGCGCACCGCCCGCGAGCAGGAGGCGCTGACCATCCGCGCGCAAGGGGCCAAGCAGGCTCAGATCATCCGGGCGGAAGCAGACGCCAACGCTGCGCGCATTTATTCGGACAGCTTTGGCAAGGACGCGCAATTTTATGATTTCTATCGGGCGATGCAGGCCTATCGCTACACCTTCGCGACGGATCGGTCGGGGTCGACCAACATGGTCCTGTCGCGCGACAATGAGTTCCTGAAACAGTTTCAGGGCCGTTAGAATCATTACGGAACCAGCGTCATTCAATGAGGGTTAAGGCAGGACGGCGCATTCCCACTCTCGCGGAGTCCCGCCATCCTTTCCGCAAGTTCATGAGAGGACTGTCACGAGTGCGTTACGCTTATGCCATCACCGGCGCCCTGCTGCTTGGCGGCACCGCCATCGCCGTAACATCCAGCCCCAATGTCGGCGCCCAGACTGCCCAGAATGAAGGCATGCAGGCCGCAGCTCCAGCGGGCGCGCCTGCCAGCCTGGCCGACATGGTGGAAAAATTGCAGCCTGCCGTGGTCAATATTTCGACCAAGCAGCGCGTGCAGGTGCAGAACCCGTTCGCGGGCACACCCTTTGGCGAATTGTTCGGCTCCCCTGGCGGACAGCCGCAGACCCGCCAGGCGCAGTCGCTGGGGTCGGGCTTCCTGATTTCCGCCGATGGTTACATCGTGACCAACAATCACGTTGTGTCCGCCGGGGCCGAAAGCGCCTCGGTCGATTCCATCACGGTGACGCTCACCAATCGCGAAGAATATACGGCCCGCCTGATCGGTCGCGACCCCGCGACCGACATCGCCGTGCTGAAGATCGATGCGAAGAAGCCCATGCCCTTCGTCAAATTCGGCGACAGTACGAAGGCGCGCGTGGGTGATTGGGTCGTTGCCATCGGCAATCCCTTCGCCCTGTCGGGCACGGTCACGGCCGGGATCATTTCGGCGGTCCATCGTGGCACCGGCGGCACTTACGACAAGTTCATCCAGACCGACGCATCGATCAACCAGGGCAATAGCGGCGGCCCGATGTTCGACATGCGCGGCAATGTGATCGGCATAAACAGCCAGATATTGTCTCCGTCGGGCGGCAATGTCGGCATCGGCTTCGCCATACCTTCCGAACAGGCTGCGCCGATCGTCGCGACCCTGCGCAAGGGGCAGAGCGTCAAGCGCGGCTATCTGGGCATCCAGATCAGCCCGCTGGGCGAAGACATGGCCGATTCGCTCGGCTTGGCGAAAAATCGTGGCGAATTCGTGCAGGGCGTGGAGCCGGGCAAGGGCGCCGACCGTGCCGGTATCAAGCCGGGCGACGTGATCGTCAGCGTGTCTGGTCAGGAAGTGACACCGGACCAGAATCTGTCCTCCATCGTCGCGAATCAGCCCATCGGAACGCGCGTGCCGATCGTGTTGATCCGCAATGGTCAGCGCCAGACCGTCACCGCCATCGTCGGCGAACGCCCGTCGGAAGATGAACTGAACAGCTTTGCCCAGCAGCAGGGCGATGATTTCAACCAGCAACAGCCGCCCTCGTCCGGTCCACAGGCTAGCCAGCAGTCGCTCGGCATTTCGGCCATCCCGCTAACGCCCAGCATCACCCGCCAGCTCGGCCTTGCCGCCGAAACGCGCGGCATCGTGATAACGGCGGTGGACAGTTCCACCGATGCGGGGGCCAAGGGCCTGCGCCGGGGCGACGTGGTCATCACCGCGAACAACCGCCCGGTCGCCAGCCAGGCCGATCTGGACGCCCAGGTGAAGCAGGTCGCGGCGCAGGGACGCACCGCCATCCTGCTGCAGGTGCTGCGCCGTGGTCAGCCCGCCGTATTCCTGCCGGTGCGCCTGCGCGACAAATAAGGCCGCTTGATACGCAGCGGATCGTGTGCGAGCCGCGCTTGCCGGGATGATCGGCTTCCCTATACTGTGGAAGCCGTCACCGACAGGCGCGGCTCGAACCGTTTGATGGAGCAAGGGGCACATGAGCGACGGCATTTTCATCGGTCTTGGCGCACCGGAAAGAAATGGCGGCATCCCGCAGATATTGAACCTGCGGCGCGCCAACCGGCATGGGCTGATCACGGGCGCAACCGGCACGGGTAAAACCGTCACCCTGCAGGGCATAGCGGAAAGCTTTTCCGCGCGCGGCGTCCCCATATTCCTTGCCGACGTGAAGGGGGACCTTTCCGGCATCGCGATGGCGGGATCACCGACCGCGAAAAACGCGGACAAGCTGATCGCCCGCGCGCAGGAGATCGGCGTCGATAATTACAGCTATGCTGACAATCCAGCCATCTTCTGGGACCTTTATGGACAGCAGGGCCATCCGATCCGCACCACCGTCAGTGAAATGGGACCGCTGCTGCTGTCCCGGCTGATGGGCCTTAACGAAACGCAGGAAGGCGTGTTGTCGATCGCCTTCAAATATGCTGACGATCAGGGCCTGCTCCTGCTCGACCTGGGCGACCTTCAGGCCATGCTCGCCCACTGCGCGGAAAATGCCGATACGCTGTCGTCCCGCTACGGCAATGTGACAAAGGCGAGCGTGGGCGCGATACAACGGCAATTGCTGCAACTGGACAGCCAGGGCGGCGGCCATTTCTTTGGCGAACCGGCGCTCGACATCCATGACTTCCTGAAGGTGGACGACCAGGGCCGCGGCTATGTCAATGTACTGGCCGCCGACAAGCTGATGCAAAGCCCCAGGCTCTACGCCACATTCCTTCTCTGGCTGCTTTCCGAATTGTTCGAAACGCTGCCTGAAGTGGGTGACCCGGACAAGCCGGTGCTCGTCTTCTTCTTCGATGAAGCCCATCTGCTGTTCGACGATGCGCCCAAGGCGCTGACCGACAAGATCGAACAGGTCGTGCGGCTGATCCGGTCGAAGGGCGTGGGCGTCTATTTCGTGACTCAGAATCCGATCGATATTCCCGAAGAGGTGGCCGGACAGTTGGGCAACCGCGTTCAGCATGCCCTGCGCGCCTTCACCCCGCGCGACCAGCGGGCAATCAAGGCCGCGGCGGAGACCTTTCGGATCAATCCCGACCTCAACGTCGAAACGGCCATCACGGAACTCAGGGTCGGCGAAGCGCTGGTTTCGCTGCTTCAGGACGACGGTTCGCCCAGCATCGTCCAGCGCACGCTGATCGCTCCACCCCGATCACGCCTGGGACCGGTCGATGCCAAGGAGCGCGCGATCATCCAGTCAATCTCTCCCTGTGCCGATAAATATGACACGGCAGTCGATCGCGAATCGGCTGAAGAAATATTGGCGGCACGCGGCGAAGCGGCGGTCGCAGCCGTGCAAGCCGCCAAGGCGCAGGTGGAAAGCGAAAAAGCCGCCGCCGCTCAGGCCAAGGTGGAGGCGAAGCAGCGCGAGGCGGAACTGAAGGAGCAGGCACGCCGCGACGCCGCCGCCGCGCGTGAAGCGGCCAGACCTTCGTCATTGGACCGGGCCGTTCAATCCGCCACCCGCTCCGCCGCATCTTCGGTAGGACGACAGGTGGCCAATGAACTGGGGCGTGCCGTATTCGGCGGGTCTACCCGGCGATCATCGGGCGGCCTGGCCGGAAAGCTGGTGCGGGGCATATTGGGCAGTCTTTTCAAATAGGGTATTTGTCCGTTTCAACGGGGAGAAGATCGATGCGCATGGTAATGATGACCAGCTCCGTGGTAATGCTCGGCCTGGCAATTCCTGCCGCCGCCCAGTCGAACCGCGAATTGCGACGCGCTGCGAATGCCGCAATCATCAGCGACATTTCGAAGGACCGCCAGGCGGAACGCGACGCGAACCGACAGCCCTATGTTTCTCCGGGTTACGGCAACATCAGTTCGGCCAAGGCAGCAGGCGCGGCTTGCGCAGCCAAGGCGCGCCAGGAAGCCGGGCCAGGCGCAGCCATCATTGGCAGGTCACGCACCAGTTCCATGTCGACAGGATGGGAAGTCGAAGGCGAAGTCGGCCCTTATCGCGACCTTCAATCCGTGCCGTTCGTATGTTCTGTCCGCAATGGATCGGTCAGCGGCATTCTGATCGACCCGGACAGATGATCGAAAACGGACGCAAAGCAGCGCCTTTCCCTTGAAAAGAAAGCCTGTTCCCTTTCTCTACCGCCGACATTGCTTATCGCTCTGAGCAAGGGCTAAGGAAAGCGGATGACGGCCCTCGCCCCTTTGCGCCATCCGCTTCGCTTCGGCAATTTCCGGGCCTATCTGTGGAGCCGGTTCGCCGCCGTTCTCGCGCAATATGCCATGATGACGATATTGGGGTGGCAGGCCTATAATATCGCACGCGGCACGATGAGCACGTCCGGGGCCGCCGCGCAGCTGGGCTTGATCGGCCTTGCCCAGTTCCTCCCGCTCTTCTTCCTCACACCACTGACCGGATGGGTCGCGGATCATTTCGACCGGCGATATATTTCCCGCATCACCCTGTTTATCCTGATCGGCGCGTCAGGCCTGTTGGCGCTCGCGACATATGAAGGGTGGGTCAGCCTGCCGCTGATCTTTGGCATTGCCGCCGTCGTCGGCATTACACGGGCCTTCAACGGACCGGCCTATTCGGCGCTCGCCCCCAATTTGATCCCGCGCGACGTGCTGCCCAACGCTATCGCGATTTCCAGCGTGGCATGGCAAACCGGCATGATCGCAGGCCCCGCGCTGGGCGGATATGCTTATGCCATCCAGCCTTGGGGCGCCTATGCGGTGGCGTCTGGGCTTTTCGCGCTTGCCTGGGTCGGCATGATGCTGATCGGCCCGGTCCCGCAACCGCCCCGCGACACGACCCGCCATCCCATCCGGCAAATGATGGATGGCCTCACCTATGTGCGGTCCAACCGGCTGGTGCTTGCCAGCATAACGCTGGACCTGTTCGCAGTGTTGCTGGCCGGGGCGACGGCACTGCTACCCGTCTACGCGCGTGACATATTATATGTGGGGTCAAAGGGGCTGGGACATCTCGCCGCTGCGCCCGCGATCGGCGCAGGCTTGATCGCGCTGTTCTTTTCCATTCGCCCGATGAAAAACAATGTCGGCATGAAGATGCTGGCGGCGGTCGTCATATTCGGCCTGGCGACCATAGCGTTTGGCTGCACCGCGTTCCTGCCGACGAATATCGCGATGGAAGTGGCGATTGGCGCGCTGGTCACGCTGGGTGCGGCTGACATGGTATCGGTTTATGTGCGCCAGTCGCTGATTCAGCTTCACACGCCCGACGCCATGCGGGGTCGCGTGTCCAGCCTGTCGCAACTCACCATTTCCGCATCCAATGAACTGGGGGAAGCCGAATCGGGTTTCCTCGCCGCGCTGGTCGGGCCGGTCGTGGCCGTGATCGGCGGCGGGATCGGCGCGATTATCATCACGCTATTTTGGGCGCGCCTCTTCCCTGAGCTGCGCCTTGCACGTACCTTCGACCCACCCGACATGAGGGAGGCCGATTTCAGCCAGGAGAAGGCCACATGAAAGCTGCCAATATTCTCGAAACCATCGGCAACACGCCGCACATCCGCGTGAACCGCCTGTTCGGCGATGCGCCGGCGGGCACGGAAGTCTGGATCAAATCGGAACGATCCAATCCGGGCGGGTCGATCAAGGACCGCATTGCGCTGTCCATGATAGAAGCAGCCGAAGAATCGGGCGACCTGACGCCTGGCGGCACCATCATAGAACCGACGTCCGGCAATACCGGGGTTGGGCTGGCGATGGTGGCGGCGGTCAAAGGCTACAAGCTCATCCTCGTCATGCCCGAAAGCATGTCCGTGGAGCGTCGCCGCCTGATGTTGGCCTATGGCGCGACCTTCGACCTGACGCCCCGTGAAAAGGGGATGAAGGGCGCGATCGAACGGGCGCTGGAACTGGTCGAACAGACACCGGGTTCCTGGATGCCGCAGCAGTTTGAAAATGCGGCCAACATCGATGTGCATATCCGCACGACCGCGCAGGAAATCGCGACCGACTTTGCCGATAGCCCGATCGACGTTCTGATCACTGGCGTCGGCACCGGCGGCCATATCACCGGCGTCGCGGAAGTGCTGAAGAAGCTGTGGCCGGATCTCAAGGTCTATGCGGTGGAACCGACGCTTTCGCCCGTGATCAGCGGCGGGCAGCCAGGGCCGCATCCCATTCAGGGCATCGGCGCGGGCTTCATCCCGGCCAACCTGCACACCCAGCTGCTGGACGGGGTCATTCAGGTCGATCCGGCGGATGCCAAGGAATATGCGCGCCGCGCCGCGCGCGAGGAAGGCGTGCTGGTGGGCATATCGTCCGGCGGGACGCTTGCCGCCATCGCCCAGAAGCTGAAGGAACTGCCTGCCGGTAGCCGCGTTCTGGGCTTCAACTATGATACCGGCGAACGCTATTTGTCGGTGCCCGATTTCCTGCCCGAATAAGACCGCACCGGATCGGGCATGATCGACGCCGCACCCATCAACCGGCCGCATCCCCTGATGTGGCCGGTCTGGTTCATGTTGTTCGTCGGCCTGCCCGCGACGATTGCTTATTGGGAAGCGCGCGGTCCACTTGCCCTCACATCGCGCACGACGCTTGCCCCCA
Source organism: Sphingobium sp. ZW T5_29 (assembly GCF_044987515.1). NCBI lineage: Bacteria > Pseudomonadati > Pseudomonadota > Alphaproteobacteria > Sphingomonadales > Sphingobiaceae > Sphingobium > Sphingobium sp. ZW T5_29. The sequence goes on along the minus strand of NZ_JBJDRM010000002.1, from coordinate 213,717 downwards.
CGGCCCGCGTCCGGCCTGCGACGCCGCCGCCCGCCGTGCAGCCGGTGGAGCTTTATGAACTGGACCGGGATCAGGCGCGCGCTCTCAATTCCGCCACCCCCTTTTCGCGCCTGCCCAGCCCGGCGGCGCGGCCCTTCATCTTTTCGGGCGCGCCGATTGATCAGGCGCGTGCAATCGACTGCCTGGCTGCGGCGCAATTGTATGAAGCAGGCGACGACGCCGTTGGAGAGCGCGCTGTCGCCCAGGTGGTGTTGAACCGCGTTCGCCACCCCGCCTTCCCCAAGACTGTCTGCGGCGTGGTGTTTCAGGGGCAGGAACGATCGACCGGGTGCCAGTTCACCTTCACTTGCGATGGCGCCCTCGCCCGATCCCCCTCACAGGCGGCGTGGAACCGGGCGCGGGACATCGCGCGGGCGGCGCTCACTGGCCAGGTGTTCAAGCCGGTCGGCTATGCCACCCATTATCATACTGACTGGGTCGTGCCCTATTGGAGCGGCAGCCTGGACAAAATCGCGGCCGTCGACACGCATCTCTTCTTCCGATGGCGCGGGTGGTGGGGTACGCCCCCGGCTTTCCGCTTCAGCAGGGCGTCAGGAGAGCCGTTGATACCCCGCATCGCGCGCCTGTCAGCAGCGCATCAGGCCGACGGCCCCCTGATCGCTGGCCTGCCCTCGATGCTGCTGCCCGGCGGTGGCGTGGCGGCATTGGTGGCCCAGCCCCAACAAAGCATCGGCGCGGATGCCGTCGGACGGATGATGGCGGGGGCACGGCTGATCACGATTGCGCCGGGCGCGAAAAGCTTTCTGGTGGAATTGAGCCGCGATAGCCAGCCCGACAATTGGCCGACGATGGCACAGACATTTTGCGCAGGGCGGCCCGAATGCCGGATCATGGCGTGGCGCGCGGGGAACGCTCCGTCGCGACTCCCCCTGACCGGCGATCAGATGGAAAGCATGACGTTCGCCTATATCCACAATGCCGCGACCGGCCTGCAAAGATCACTTTGGAATTGCACCCAATCGCCGCGAGCCAGCGCGGGCGAATGCATGCGTCAGCGCAACCCCGCGCCCGTTTCTGCCCCCGATCCCACTGCCAGCGTGGTCGCGCCAATACTCGGCGGCGTGCGACGCAAGGAACGGTTCGAAACGGTCAAGATCGTGCCGCCAGCGCCTGCAGTGACGCAGGGGGACCTCCCCGCGCGCTAGCCTGCCCCGGCTGGGGAGCGACACCGCGCAGCGCCCGCTGGGCGCCGACACGATCGATCACACCCCGTCCCGGTCCCGCGCCACCAAAGATGGCGCCCACAAGAAAAGGGGCCGCCGGGCAGGCGACCCCTCTTATCCTCTCCGCGAAAGCGGAAACTTGTTTTAGTCGCCCTTGGGCTGAAGATTGACAGCCGCGTGCTTGCCGCGACGATCGACTTCCAGTTCAAAGTCCAGGCGGTCGCCTTCGTTAAGGGCAGGCATGCCTGCACGCTCAACAGCGCTGATATGCACGAATGCGTCAGGCTGACCATCGTCACGCTGGATGAAGCCAAAGCCCTTCATGGCGTTGAAGAACTTCACCGTGCCGCTAGCGCGTTCGCCGGTCAGTTGGCGCTGCGGACCACCGCGATCACCACCACGGTCGCCGCCAAAGCCGCCACGATCACCACCGAAGCCGCCAGCGCGGGGTTCGCGAGGTTCACGCGGACGATCCACGACTGGAAGGGGCTCACCTTCGATCTTCAGATCAGTGGCGGAAATCTTGCCGCCGCGATCGACCAGGGTGAAACCAAGCTGCTGACCTTCGGCCAGGCCGGTCAGGCCTGCCTGCTCAACGGCGCTGATGTGGACGAACACGTCTTCCGCGCCATCGTCACGGACGATGAAGCCAAAGCCCTTCTGGCCGTTGAAGAACTTTACGACGCCAGTGCCTTCGCCAACAACCTGGGCTGGCATGCCGCCGCCGCCGCCACGGCCGCCGCCGAAGCCGCCACCGCCGCCGCTGCCAAAGCCGCCACCGCCGCCGCTGCGGAAACCACCGCCGCCGCCACCGCCGCCGAAGCGATCACCGCCGCCGCCGAAGCCGCCGCGATCACCACCGCCGAAACCACCACGATCTCCAAAACCACCGCCGAAGCCGCCACGATCGCCGCCGCCGTAAAAATTGTCGTCGCCGAAACCGTCGCGCTTGTCCTTGCCGCGCCCGCCGCGGCGACCTCTATCAAAACTCATGCCCTGTTGGTCACTTTCGCTTCGCCCAAGACTAAATCGGACAAACATGCCGGGCGAAATGACATGCAGAATCCACCGCAAGGATGCGGCTTTAGGGAATCACTATATCAATTTTTCAGGGCAGCGCGAATGATTTTAGCCCGATTGCCGCCGCATTCATGATGAGAGCCGCCGATGAGGCATTCTGGGCACCCTGCAAAAGCGCCGATTGAGTTGCGGCGGCTTTCACCATAGAGGGGTGGGATGACCGTATATTTTCATGAAGGGGACCTGCCCGCCGGCGTCCTCGCCCCCGGCCCCGTCGCCGTCGACACTGAAACCATGGGCCTCATCACCCCCCGTGACCGGCTGTGCGTCGTTCAGATCAGCGATGGCCAGGGCGATGAGCATCTGGTCCGGTTCATGCCGGGCAGTGATTATGCCGCGCCCAATCTGCGCGCCGTCCTTGCCGACCCCGCGCGGCTGAAGCTCTATCATTTCGGGCGTTTCGACATTGCGGCGATCAAACATTATCTGGGCGTGGTGGCAGCCCCGGTCTATTGCACCAAGATCGCGTCGCGCCTGATCCGCACCTATACCGATCGCCACGGTTTGAAGGAACTTGTCCGCGAATTGCTGGGACAGGAAATCAGCAAGCAGCAGCAGTCGAGCGACTGGGGCGCGCCCACCCTGTCCGACGCGCAAAAGGATTATGCAGCATCGGACGTGCGCTACCTGCACGCGCTGAAGGCCGAACTGGACAAACGGCTGGTGCGCGAAGGCCGGATGGAACTGGCGCAGGCCTGTTTCGATTTCCTCCCTCACCGGGCCGAACTGGACCTGGCGGGCTGGCCGGAGATCGACATCTTCGCCCATATGTAAAGGGCAGGACGCAGGCGCTCCATGTCAATTCAGGCGGAACAGCAACGCAACGCACGACGGCATTGGGCACGGCCGAGGGGGAGTCACGACCGGCTGGTCGGCACGCTCAAAAACTGGCTCCCGGTCGCGGCGGGCGTATTGGCTGCGTTGTTGGCCACCGCACCCTTTGTGGGCGGAGACAAGGTGAGCTTCGTACTCGACAAGAACAAGGTGGAAGTGGCGCAGGAACGGATGCGCGTCACCGAAGCACTCTATCGCGGCGAAGACAGCAAGGGTCAGCCCTTTTCGCTGCGGGCGGGATCGGCGGTGCAGAAAAGCTCGCGCGAACCCGTGGTCGACCTCAATGACATGTCCGCGCGCGTCCTGCTGTCCGAAGGCCCTGCTTTGCTGAACGCGCGCAAGGGCCGGTATGACATGGACAGCGAACGAGTGGCGGTCGACGGCCCGGTGCAGTTCCAGGCGGCGGGCGGATATCGGCTGACGACACGGGACGTGGGCATCGACCTCAAGACACGGACGATGCGCAGCACTGGACGAGTCGATGGCCGCATCCCGATCGGTACGTTCAGCGGCGATCATCTGGAAGCAGACCTCAATGCGCGCACCGTTACGCTGCAGGGCAGGGCAAGCTTGCGCATCGAACAAAATGGCCTCAAAGGGCGGTAGAGATGAAGAAATCGCTGATCCTGCTGTCGGCTGGCGCACTCGGCGCGGTCGCTTTCTATCCCGGCGCGCAGGCGCAGGTGCTGAAAAATCATGACAGCAACGCGCCCGTCAACTTCAATGCCGACCGGATAGAGGTGCAGGATCGCGCGGATCGTGTCGTGGTGTCCGGCAATGTCGAAGTGACGCAGGCGGGCATGCGGCTCAACGCCGCGCGCATGACAGTGGCCTATCGCAACGGCGGGTCCAACGGCGGCGGGGTGGAAGTCGATCGGATTGACGCGACCGGCAATGTCGTCGTCACCAAAGGCAATGAAACCGCGCGCGGAAATGTCGCCATCTACGACCTCAACAAACGGCTGATCACCATGATCGGCAATGTCAGCCTGACGCAGGGTGCGAGCCGACTGACGGGCGGACGACTGGTGATAGACCTGACCAGCGGTCGATCGACCGTGGACGGGCGTTCATCCGGTGGCGCTCCAGGCGTGTCGGGCGGATCTGGCGGGCGCGTGTCAGGGACTTTCTCGGTTCCCCAGCGAAACAACTAGCATCGCGCGGAACAGCGGGAACCAGTTTTCCGCGAAAAGCGATGCGACCACGAAGATATCAAGCAAGCTGCGCAATTCACATATCGCGCTGCTTGCTCTAACCGTCCTGGGGACGCTCGTCCCAGCGGATCAGTCGCACCTCGCCATTATTCTCCACGGCCAGCTCGCCAAATGCGCCAGTGCGCAGCTTGAGCGATGTGGAATTCAGCCCCGATGCGATCAGCGCGAATCGCGCCGCGCCGTTGCTGGTAACCAGCAGTTCAGCCCCCTCCCCCGCGATGCCGAACCATTTTTTCCAGGCGGCAATGCGTGCCGGGGCGTCCACGATCCAGCCGTCGGGCGCGATTCCCTGTTCATCCCAGTCAGCCAAGGCCCCCGCTCCGATCCGGGCCAGCACTTCGGCCTCCGGGCGACCCTCGTCAGGGCCATGGTCGATCTCGCTGAGCCAGGGCAAAGTGCCCGTAAACGCATGCCCCGTCGCCGCCGCGATCCGCGCCGCCGTCTCCCGCGCCCGTTGTAGCGGGCTGCTGTGAATGCAACGAATCGGCAGGTCACTGGCGGCGAACCAGCTACCCAGCCGGTCGGCCTGCGCAACTCCGCTGGCGACCAGTGGAATGTCGGTCGCCGCGCCGATGCGGCGGGCGTCGGCGCTGCTGCCGAACGTATTGCCATGGCGAATGATGAAGACGCGCCGGGTCATGGTAGCTCGGGCGTCGGGTCACCATGGGTGGCGATAAGCGCCTCTACCCGATCAATGTCAGCCAGCGTATCGATGCCGGAACTGTCGAACAATGGCGGCTCGACAGGCACGGTCATGACGGGGATGCCCAGTTCCAGCAGGCGCAGTTGCTCCAGCCCCTCCATCATTTCCAGTGCCGACGGCGGGGCATTCTCAAATCGCCTGAGCGCTTCGAGCGTGTAGCCATATAGCCCGACATGCCGCCACACCGGCGACTTCGGCGCATTGGCGCGCAGCCCCTCTTCGCCCCGGATCGCGGGAATAATGGCTTTGGAAAACCACAAGGCCCGCCCATCGGCCGCGCGGGCGCATGTCGTTCCGCTGAAGGGCGACCGGATCTTGTGTTCGCGCAATGCGTCAAGCGCCGCCCAATCGAGAGCGATCACCGGGGTCGCCACCTGCGCGCCGGATCGTAGCGCCGCGATGACCGACCGCAGCGCGCCTTCCGGCTGGAAAGGGGAATCGCCCTGCAGATTGACCACGAATTGTGGCAGCGCGGGCCGTTGCAGCGCTGCCGCCAGCGCCCGGCCCGACCCGGTTGCAATGTCGCTGTCGGTCATCGCCGCTTCGCAACCGGCGGCACGGGCGTGGTCCGCAATCTCGCGATCGTCGGTCGCAACGACCAGTTCCGCGTCGGCCAGATCGCCAATCGCAGCGCGCGCCATGGCGATCGTGCGATGCAACAACGTCCGCCCCGCGATCATGCGCAGGGGTTTGCGCGGCAGGCGGGACGATCCCGCTCGTGCCGGTATGACGACGATAATGTTCAGGCGACCCCGGCGTTCAGCAAGTCGTGCATGTGGATCGCGCCGACCAGTTGGCCGCCATCGCATACAAACAACAGGGTGACATTATGCAGATGCATCAGGCGCAGCGCTTCGGAGGCGAGGTCATCTGAACCCACCGTCAGCGGCGTCGGCGTCATATACCGGCCAACCGCTTCGTTCAGATGCTGCGTGTCGGTGACAGTGCGGCGCAAATCGCCATCCGTAAAGGCGCCGATCAGTTCCCCATCCTGGTTGAGCACAGCAGTACCGCCCAGCCGCCCCCGCGTCATTTCCATGGTCGCGTCCAGCAATGACGAATCTTCGCGCACGCGGGGAACCGCGTCACCCTTCGCCATCAGTTCGCGAACCTTCAGCAACTGCGCGCCCAGGCTGCCATTGGGATGGAATTTGTAGAAATCATCCGCCGAAAAACCGCGCATTTCCATAAGTGCGATGGCCAGAGCGTCGCCAAAAGCCATCTGCACCGTGGTCGATGTGGTCGGCGCCAGTTCATTGGGGCACGCTTCGCGCACGGCGGGCAACAGCACGCAAACATCGGAAGCCGTCGCCACCGTGCTTTCGGATCGGGCCGTCAGGCCCAGCAGCGGAATACCGAACCGCTTGCAATATTGGATGATCGGGCCAAGTTCATTCGATTCGCCCGAATAGGACAGCATCAACACGACATCGTCGGGGGTCACCATGCCCAGGTCACCATGACCGGCATCGGCGGGATGCATGAAGATGGCGGGCGTGCCGGTCGATGTCAGGGTGGCGGTCAGCTTGCGGGCGACGATGCCGCTCTTGCCCATGCCTGTGACGATGACGCGGCCTCGGACATTCATGATCACGCCGACAAGGCGCAGGAATATCGCAGCAAAATCCCGGTCGGAAAACTGCGTTTCCAGCGCGTCGATCCCCTGGGATGCGGTCAACAAGGTCCGGCGGGCGGTTTCAACGATCCGGCTGCCGGAGCCGAAAGGCACGATCTTCGATACTGTAGACACGTAAACGCCCTTTTTTCCAGGCTTCACCGCCGGTTGACCCTGACTGGCGAGCGTGGCGGCGGTTGCATCAAAGCGCACCGCCCTTAACTGAAATATCGCAACCATTTCGGCATAAGCCGACACCCGAAGGGGGAATAGGACCGTTCGGACAGTGATGGCAATTCAATTTGTTAACGGCGTGCAAAAATGCGCGGCTCGATCGTCACACCGGCAAATAATCAACGATCGACAAAAAATCGCCGGAACTTTTCCGCCCGCAATGCGTCATAGGCGGCCCTTATCTGCTATTCGCCGTGATAAGCCCGATACCAGGATACGAACTGCGGCACCCCGACTTCAATCGCCGTCTTGGGTGAAAAGCCGATATCCCGGACGATGGCGCTAATGTCGGCAAAGGTGGCGGGCACGTCGCCCGGCTGCATCGGCTGGAAATCGATTTCCGCCTTGCGTCCGCAGGCCTCCTCCAGCACCGATATCAGGTGCATCAACTCCTCAGGACGATTATTGCCGATATTGTACAGCCGATGGGGTGATCGGCTTCCGCCCGCCTTTGCCGCTCCATCGTCGGCGGGGGGATGATCGAGACAGCCGATCACGCCGCTGACAATATCATCGATATAAGTGAAGTCGCGCTGCATCCGACCATGGTTGAACACCGGAATGGGCTGGCCCGCGAATATCTTTTTCGTGAAGATCCACATCGCCATGTCCGGGCGGCCCCAGGGGCCATAGACGGTGAAGAAGCGCAGGCCGGTCATGGGAATGCGGAAAAGATGGGCGTAGGTCTCGCTCATCAGTTCGTCGGCCCGCTTGGTGGCGGCGTAAAGCGACACCGGGTGGTCGGCCCGGTCTTCCACCCGGAAAGGCAGGCTGTCATTGCCACCATAAACCGACGATGAAGACGCATAGACCAGATGGCGCACCCGCCGTTCCCGCGCCAGTTCCAGCATGTTGACATGGCCCGCCAGGTTCGAACGCACATAGGCGTGGGGATTGATCAGCGAATATCGCACGCCCGCCTGCGCGCCCAGATGGATGATGGCCTCCACGCTGTGGCCTTCCAGCACCGCATGCAACGCATCCATGTCGGCAAAATCGACCTCGGCAAAGGTGAACAGCTTGCCGTGACGGTCCTGCAACGCGGCGATCCGGTCGCGCTTCAGCGAAACCGGGTAATAATCGTTCATATTGTCAATGCCGATCACCGCCCGCCCCGACGCAAGCAGCCGATCTGCGACTGCCATGCCAATGAACCCGGCGGCCCCGGTGACAAGGATGGTCATGCGGCAGGCAACATGCGGGCCAGATTGGAATTCTTCACCGTCAAAATCCCCTTTTCATCAGGTGTTATGGCCGTTCACAGCCAATCGCGCGCCCGATGTAAAGGGCTTTCCCCAAAAGCGCCGTCGAACTGACCGATTTAGAACTGTTTAGTCTTCCCTAAGCATTGCCGCTTAAGGACAGGAGCCATGGATATGGCTTCGCACCCGGCCCCGATCAACAGCCGCGCCCATGGACCGGCGCAACGTGTGCGCTGGGCGTCGCTGGCGCAGGACCCGGCGGAGGCCAACGCCTTCTACGCGCCCGACATGCTGTGCGCGGCATTGGACCATCTGACCGGCCAGCCGAACATACGCCTGATCGAATCCTTTGATAACGGCGAACTAATCGGTCTGCTTCCGGTTGCAGTCGCGTCCCGGCATGGCCGCCTGCCCATCCCCTGCGTCAGCAACTGGATGCACGAACATTGTTTTTTCGGGGCGCCGCTGATCCGAAAAGGGCGTGAAATAGCAGCCTGGCGGAGCTTTCTCGCTCAATTGGATGCCGCGCATTGGGCGCCCGGATTCCTGCATCTGCAGGGCCTGGACGCAGCCGGGGCCAACGCCGCCGCTTTGGAAGCCTTGTGCGTCGAACAGCGGCGCGGGCGGCGCGAAGTGCATCGCTACGACCGCGCCATGTTGCGATCTGGCCTGGACGCGGATCAATATTGGGAAACCCACGTCCGCGCAAAAAAGCGCAAGGAAATCCGCCGCCTGCAAAAGCGCCTGGCGGAAATGGGTGTGGTGGAACGACGCCTGCTGACCAGCCGCGCCGACCTGCCCCATTGGTGTGCCGATTTCCTGGCGCTGGAAGCGTCGGGATGGAAGGGACGCGAAGGGACCGCACTCGCTTGCCAACCAGGCGAAGCCGCCTTCTTCCGATCGGCCTGCGCTGCCGCCTTCAATGGCGGGCGTCTCCACATGCTGCGCATCGATCTGGATGGCCGGGCCATCGCCATGCTCGCAAATTTCCGCCATGCCGGTGGCGCCTTTTCCTTCAAGATCGCCTTTGATGAAGAGCTGGGCCGGTTTTCGCCGGGCGTTCTCATAGAATTGGCCAATCTGCACGCGGTGCAGGCGGACCCAGCCATCGACTGGATGGACAGTTGCGCTGCTGCTGATCACCCCATGATCGACAGCCTGTGGGCGGAGCGCCGGACCATCGTTCAATATCGCATAGCGCTTCACGGACGCGGCCTTGCCCGGATCGGTCGCACCACAGCCTTCGCGCTGGCCAATGCCGCTGAAGCCCTGGCCGCGCGCCTGAAGGGACAATCATGACCGCCTACAAACCCGTCACCGCCGCCCAGACATTCCCCGATGCCGCACGGGCGGATTTCGCACGCGCCTATCCCGACCAGCCGGTGAAGCTTCGCCATGAACTGACGGGCCACGACCTGCTGACACTCGACGCGCTGGCGCATCTGGCGGAGCGGATGCCCGCTGCCAGCGTCGAATATAATCTGGGCAAGCTGCCGCTGGGCGTCCGTCCCGAAGACACGCCCGCCAACGGGCTGACGCTGGGCGAAACGATCCGGTCGATTGAAACCAACGGCAGCTGGGCGGTGCTGAAGAATGTCGAGCGCGACCCTGCCTATGGCGCGCTTCTGGACGAAGCGTTGGAGGAGCTGGCCCCGCTGGTCGCGCGGGCAACCGGCCCGATGCTGCACCGGGAGGCATTCCTGTTCCTGTCATCGCCGGGCAGCGTCACCCCGTTCCACATGGACCCGGAACATAATATCCTGCTTCAGATCATGGGCGAAAAGGTCATGACCGTCTTCCCCGCCGGGGACGATGAACTGGTGCCCGCGACGAAGAGCGAATCCTTCCACGACGGTGGGCATCGCAATCTGGACTGGCACGATCATTTCCGGGACCGGGGAACAGCATTCCGCCTGCTGCCCGGTGATGCCATCCATGTCCCGGTGAAAGCGCCGCATTTCGTCGAAAATGGCCCGGCTGTTTCGATCAGCCTGTCCGTCACCTGGCGCTCCGAACGCAGCGTGGCGGAGGGGGAGCTACATGGCCTGAACGCGCTGCTACGGCGGCGGGGACTGCCCACGGCGCGGATCGGGGCACGGCCAGAGAAGCAGAGAGCTAGCCGGATCGCCTACCGCCTCATGCGGAAGCTGGACGCCTGAGCAGACGGCGCAACACCACTTCGGCCTCCAACCGGGGCGAAAACCGTTCGACCACCCACCATTCCAGCGCCTCTTCGCGCGTGGCCAGGCTTTGCTTGTAACGGTCCTTGCCCGCCAACAGGGAATAGAGCGCCAGGCCGCGCGCCTGATAGTGCCCAACCGCCGCAGCATGGCACAGCAGGCCCGGCTTATCCTTGGGCGACAGCGGCGCGGCGAATGCGGACTGATAGTTCATCGCCTGCCCGCGATAGACGAAATTGACAAGGAGCCCGACCACGCCGGTCCCATCGGCAAAGCGCAACAATTCGACCTCACCACTGTCCCGGCCCCGATCGGCAAGCAGCGTGACGAACCGGCAAAAGGCCGGGTCGGCCCAGGCATTGTCGGCGTGGCGCCCTTCATTCAGGACGCGCATTTCCTCGATCCACGCGGCGGCTTCACCGGCAGTCGATGCGACCCTGATCGACGGCAGCGACCCGCCATGATCCTTGATCGCGCGGCGGATCTGGCTGCGTGTATTGGCGCTCAGCAGCGACAGATAATCGTCCGAGGCCGCGCGCACAGCCTCCAGATCGACCTGATAGACCGGCGAGCGATCCAGCCGGACGGAACGGTGCGCCTTGATATCGAGCAGAGGCGAAGCGGGGACCACGCCACTCAGGCGCAACGCCCGCCAATCCGGCCGCTTGGCAATCGCCGCATGGAATGCCTTTGCCGCCGCCACCTCGTATCCGGCAGCAGCAAGCAAGCCATTATATTCGACAAAGGGACGGTCCGCGACAGCATCGCCCGACTGGTTGAGCGACAGCGTCGCGCATCGGCCCAGCAGGCGCGGCGACATGGCATGACCAACCAGCCCAAGGGCGATGTCCCTGCCCTCCTGATCCGCCACCGTCAGCAGTTCCGGGCGAACGCCATAGCTTTCCAGCCAACTGCCGGTCCAGGTCCAGCCCAGAAAAAATGACGCACCGGACGACGCCTCCAGCGCGCGCCAGCGGGTCGCGAGGTTGGACATATCCGGCAAGGATGAAAATCGGGCGGTCAGGACCATCGCGCTCTTGTGGGCAGCGCCGCACAGCCGGTCAAGCCGATGGTCGGTGTGGAAATGCTATCGGACGCCTGAAACCGCAGCGTCGATTACAACTCTCGCCGCTTGGCGGGATCAACCGACCCGTCGGGCCGCACGCCCGCTTTGGCAAGTTCGCGACCCATTCGGCAGGTGACGAACCGATACCACATGCGAAAATCCGCGCGCAGCGACCAGACCGGATGGCGGAAGGTTGCGGGTCGATTACGCTCGATCAGGCTGTGACTGAGCCAGGCGAAGCCATATCCTGCCAACGGCACGGCGGGGATCATCCACCAGCGACCGGCAAGCGGAAGCACGGCCGCCAAACCGACCGCCATGCTGGTCCCCACATAATGCAGCGCCCTGGTGCCGGGCTGCGCATGTTCCTGCAAATAATAGGGCCAGAAGTCGCTGAAATCCTGCGCGTGCATCTTTCCTCACCTCCGGTGCGGAAGCCAGCTTAGTGGCTATCACCCAGACGTATAGGCCAGATACGTCAGGCCGTGCGGCTTTCGGGGGCGAAGAGGAAATAGTCGTAGGCCGCGCGCGCGACTTCCGCCATGATCCGGTCGCGCAGCACATGCCCCCGCCGATCTTTCATCACGAAAACCGATATGGCGAACATCCGCCCGTCAGGCAGCGATATGATGCCCGCGTCGTTGCCCAGGCCATTCAGGGTCCCCGTCTTGTGCGCGATCATCGTGCCAGGGGGCAGCATGCCGGCCAGCCGCGCCTTGCCTGTCTTGCACCGGGCCATGATGGCGATCAGCGCCGCGCTGCTGCCGGGCTTGAGCGCCTTGGCCTGGTGGATCGCGTACAGCAGGTCATTCATCGCGCGCGGCGTGGATGTGTCGCGCGGGTCAGCGGCAAAGGCCATGTTGGGCAAGTCGCGCGCATCGCGCTGCCGGGCGGAAAGCGCCGCTTCCATCGCGGGTTCGTCGCCGTTCGCCGTGACGACCTTTGCGCGCGCCAGCAGTTGAGCGGTATTGCTGTCGACCCGCTGGCCGCGAATGCCGACCGACTGGAGCCAGCGGTTCACCGCCTGCGGCCCGCCCGCCCGCGCCACCAGCAGGTCGGTCGCTTCATTGTCGCTACGGGTGAGCATCAGCTCCAGCAGCGTCGTCACCGACAGCGGCGCGCCAAAACGCGGCAGCCGCTCGTCCAGGCTAAGCGCTCCCGCGTCGGCTAGCGAGAATATCTTGCCCGCCACCGCGACCTTGTAGGTGCTGGCCATGGGGAACAGCGTGTCATTGTTGATGCCGATCGACTGGCCGCTGTGCAGGTCGCGCACGGCGATGCCGACCGTGCCGTCCGTCAACGTCGCGAACCGTGCAAACTCCCCCAGCAGCCGCGATTCGGCCGTCCTCTGCACGACATTGGGCGTCGGCCCGAAAGCGTCGGCAGCAGGCAGCGGAGCAAGGAACAGGCCAAGGCCCGCCAACAGGGCAGTGAAGGAAAAAAGGCGTCGCATAGATTATCCTTCTCCGATTCACGGTGCCGGGGCAAGGCCCCAGCGCTGTTGACACGGCTTCATCGCACGGTTCATCAGCACGCGATGACCACCTTGAACATGCTCGAAGAAAGCTGGCGTGCCCCGCTGAGCCAGGAGTTTCAGCAACCCTATATGGAAGGACTGAAGCGCTTTCTTGAGGACGAGAAAGCCCAGGGCAAGCGCGTCTTTCCCGATGACGCCCAATATTTCCGCGCGCTCGACCTGACCCCGCTCGACGCGGTGAAGGTCGTCATCCTGGGGCAGGACCCCTATCATGGCGAAGGCCAGGCGCATGGGCTTTGCTTCAGCGTGCAGCCAGGGGTGCGAACGCCGCCCTCCTTGGGCAACATCTACAAGGAATTGAAGAGCGACCTGGGCATTGCCGCCCCGCGCCACGGCTTTCTGGAACATTGGGCGCGGCAGGGCGTGCTACTGCTCAACAGCGTGCTGACGGTGGAAATGGGCCGTGCCGCGTCTCATCAAAAACAGGGCTGGGAACAGTTTACCGACGCCATCGTGCGGCTGGTCAACGACAAGGAAGAACCCGTTGTGTTCCTGCTGTGGGGCGCGCATGCACAGCGCAAAGCGGCGTTTGTCGATCAATCACGGCACCTGGTTCTAAAAGCCGCGCACCCATCCCCCCTGTCCGCACATAATGGCTTTCTGGGCTGCCGCCATTTTTCCCAGGCCAACATGTTTCTGGATGCGAAAGGACGCGGCGCGATCGATTGGGCGCTGCCCGAAAACCCGGCCTAACGCTTCGTTGCGAACCAGATGACGTGGCGTGGCCCCTTGCCATTGTCGCGCGCTTTCACAGCGACTTCTTCGACCAGGAAGCCCGCATCGCGCAGGCGGCGGGTGAAGGCGACATCCGGCGCGGCGGACCATATCGCCAATATCCCGCCGGGTTTCAGCGCAGCCTTGGCCGTGGCAAGCCCGGCCGCCGAATAGAGCCGGTCGTTGCCGGGCGTCGTCAGGCCGTCCGGCCCATTGTCGACATCCAGCAGGATCGCGTCATAGCTGCCGGGCGCCGACGCAATCAGCGCCGCGACATCGCCTTCCACCAATCGCACGCGCGGATCGTCCAGGCATCCCGCCGCCAGTTCCACCATCGGGCCGCGCGCCCAGGCGATGATCTGCGGCACCAGTTCAGCCAGCGTGATCCGCCCGCCCGGCCCCATCTGGGCCAGCGCCGCGCGCAGGGTAAAGCCCATGCCATAGCCCCCGATCAACAGATGGGGATTGCCGACATTTTTCAGCCGGTCCAGCGTCAGTACCGCCAGCGCCTTTTCCGAACCGCTCATGCGGCTGCTCATCAACTCATTGCGGTCGAGCACGATCATATGGTCGCCACCGCGCCGGTAGAGCTTCAGTTCCTGGCCGCCGGGGATGGGCGCTGTGTCGATCAATTCGCGAGGCTGCATGGATTTCCTTCCTGTCACGGCGCGCATGCCAGCTTGGCCCGCGCGGCGCAAATTTTCGCGGCACTGGCGCTAACGCCAATCGCCCCCTATCTGCCGGACCAGGTCCCCGCCCCTTACTCCCAACAGGCAGATTGTCCCGATGCGTTATTTCCTCGACACCGAATTCAACGGATTTGCCGGCGCGCTGATCAGCGTGGCGCTGGTCCCCGAATTTGGCGACGATGAATTCTACGTATCGCTTCCGCTGCAGGAACAGGCCCATGGCTGGGTCGAACGCAATGTCATCCCCTATCTTCGCCATGTCCCGCCCGGCATCGACATGGAACTGGACCGGGTAGAGGCGGCGCATCATCTGGCCGACTATCTGGCGGGCGACGCCGAACCGGTGATCGTCGCCGACTGGCCAGAGGATCTCGCGCATTTTTGCGCCCTGTTGGTGACGGGGCCGGGGCAGATGGTCGACCTCAACGGATTGAAACTGCAACTCGTCAACGCGGCGGGATTCAGCGCGGCGGCCAACAGCCGCATACCCCACAACGCCCTGCATGACGCACGGGCGCTGCGGGATTTCTGCCTGAACAATTGAGACGCCAGCGCCACGCGCCAAAAACGCCGGGTCGGACATGGCCCGACGACGATCGGCGCCATCCGCTAACCCAAAACGTCCGTCCGCCCGATGACTCGCGCTCCCCGGACATGGCCGAACTCACCCTCGCCTGACCAGGCCCGCCCGTCAGGATAGCGCAGTTCCATGCCCGCAAGGTAGGCTTCATCCGCCAGCCACATGTTGACGCCCATCAGACTGTTGCCGAACCTGGATATGGCGCTGGCGGTCAGGTTGAAGTGGGTGGTCGAACCGCAACCAGGGCAAAAATGCACTTCCGCACCCGGATCATCCTTGTCCTGCCGGCAATATCCCGTCGTCACGCCGTCAACGCGCACATCCGACGGGTGGAAATAGGACCAGCGTGCGCCGGTCTTGTTGCAAAGCGTGCAGTTGCACTCATTGATATGGTCCGGCTGCTTGAAGATTCGCACCTCAATCTGGCCGCAATGGCAGGTCATTTTCGTCATGCCCGCCCTCCTAAAGGATTTTCAAGGCAGATGGCATCGCCTCCCGCTCTGGGAAAATGCCTGGAATAAGGATGAAATTGAGCAAAGCCCGGACCAATCCGATCCAAACATGCTTCGGTACACAAGGCGCGGGACTCATGCCGCCCAAAAAGGTCGAAGCCCGGTCCTGCTTGCGCAGGCCGGGCCTCTTTCCCTCTCCAAACCGTCAGGCGATCAGCCGTCGTAGTCGCCACCAATATTCTGGTTGCGCGGCGGCGCAGCGGCGGTCAGGCGCAAAGCCTCCGCCGACTGGGCGATCGATCCGATTTCGTCCGGGGTATCGTCATCATCAATCTGCACCTTTTGCAGAGATGCGACGAGCGAATCATTAAGATCCACCGGCAGGATGGTTTCTTCAGCAATTTCGCGCAGGGCGACGACCGGATTCTTGTCGCGGTCGCGGTCCAGTGTCAGCTCGGCACCGCCAGAAATCTCCCGCGCGCGCTGGGCGGCGAGCAGGACGAGATCAAAGCGGTTGGTAACCTTATCGACGCAATCTTCGACGGTAACGCGGGCCAAAAGTGCCCTCCTGAACATGGAAATCGTGAAATGCGCGCCTAACAGGGGCAATCGGCTGAGTCAATGAAAAGGCCATAAAGCTTTGGCATGCTGCGCCGATTAAGGGCATGAACAGGGGATGTCGACGAACAGGCGGATCGAAACCGGGCGGGACGAAACCGCCATCAGCCTGTCGGTTCAGGGTAATCGCCTCACTGTCGTGGAAACGGGTCCCGCCCTTCGCCACGCGCTGATCGACCTGATCGACGGTGCTACGCAGAGCCTGAAACTCTATTATTACATCTTCGCCAATGACGAAAGCGGGCGGATGGTGCTCGATCGGCTGGTCGCCGCGCGGCAGCGCGGGGTCGCCGTGACCCTGATGATCGACGCCTTCGGATCGGCCGATACGCCCCTGTCATTCTTCGATCCCCTGATCGCGGTCGGCGGTCATTTCGGCCGCTTCGGCGCGCGCCGGTCCACCCGCTACCTGATCCGCAACCATCAAAAGATGGCAATTGCCGACGACCGGCGACTGATGCTGGGCGGCTTCAATGTCGAGGACGCCTATTTCGGCCTGCCCACCGATGACGCCTGGGCCGATCTGGGGCTGCTGATCGACGGGCCGCAGGTTGAGGCCATGGTGCGCTGGTACGGGCAATTGTGGCGCTGGGTATCGACCAGGGGGCAAAGTTTCCGAACCCTGCGAAGGATGGTCCGGCACTGGCATCATGATCCGCGCGACCCGATGCGCTGGCTGGTGGGCGGACCCACGCGTCGGCTCAGCCCCTGGGCGCAGGTGGTCAAGAACGACCTTGAACATGCCCGGCGGCTGGACATGGTAGAGGCCTATTTTTCGCCCGGTCGCGGCATGTTGAAGCGCATCGCCAGGGCAGCGCGGCGCGAAGGCGCCCGGCTCATTCTGCCCTCACGCTCGGACAATCGTGCGACCGTCGCGGCGGCGCGCCTGCTCTACGGCCCCCTGTTGAAGCGCGGCGTCGAGATCTGGGAATATCAATCCTGCAAGCTGCACATGAAGCTGATCGTCATCGACGACGTGGTCTTCATTGGATCGGCCAATTTCGACATGCGCAGCCTGTTCCTGAACCTGGAAATCATGCTGCGCATCGAAGACGCGGCTTTTGCGGCAGAGATGCGAAAATTCATCGACCGTCGCGCCGCGGAAAGCCGACAGGTCACACTGGAAAGCCACAAGGCGCAACGTGGCCCGCTTACCCTGGTCAAGCAGTGGATCAGCTATTTTCTCGTTGGCTTCCTCGACTATACCGTCACGCGCCGCCTGAATTTCCGCGATCCCGACGCGGATTGACGGTCAGGCAACCGACTGTTCAGCAGGCGTATAGGCCAAGCCCAGCGCTTCTGCGACGGCGCGATAGGTGATTTGCCCCTCCCACACATTCAAACCATTCATCAGATGCGGGTCCGAACGCAACGCTTCCTTCCATCCAAGGTCGGCGATGCGCAATGCATGGGGCAAGGTCACATTGTTCAGCGCATAGGTGCTGGTGCGTGCCACTCCGCCCGGCATGTTGGCGACGCAATAATGGACAATGCCGTCCACCACATAAGTTGGATCAGCGTGGGTCGTGGGATGGCTGGTTTCGAAACAACCGCCCTGGTCGATCGCCACATCGACCAGCACCGCCCCCTTCTTCATCGTCTTGAGCATATCCGCAGACACCAGCTTGGGCGCCGCAGCCCCCGGTATCAGCACCGCGCCGATGACCAAATCCGCGTCAGCGACGCATTCCGCCAGGTTGGCGCGATTGGAAAAGCGGGTCTTGGCCCGCGCCTCGAAATAAATGCCCAGCCGCTCCAGCACTTCAGGACTGCGATCCAGGATGGTGACGTCCGCCCCCAGTCCCGCCGCCATCTGCGCCGCATTGAAACCAACCACGCCACCGCCGATCACACATACTTTCGCGGGCAGCACGCCGGGCACGCCGCCCAGCAGGACGCCGCGACCGCCATTCGCCTTTTCCAGCGCGGTCGCGCCCGCCTGGATCGCCATGCGCCCCGCCACCTGGCTCATGGGTTTCAACAACGGCAAGCCGCCACTGCCGTCGGTCACTGTTTCATAGGCGATGCAGATCGCGCCCGACGCCAACAGGTCGCGCGTCTGGTCCGGGTCGGGCGCGAGGTGAAGATAGGTATAGAGTATCTGCCCAGGCCGCAGCATCGCGCGCTCATCGGCCTGAGGCTCCTTCACCTTGACGATCATCTCTGCGGTGGCGAACACATCCCGCGCCGTCGGGACAATCTCTCCCCCCGCGTCGGCATACAGGGCATCATGCGCGCCGATCCCGTCGCCCGCCCCGCTCTCCACCAACACGCGATGGCCGTGAGCCGTCAGCTCAAACACGCTTTCCGGCGTCAGACCCACGCGATATTCGTGATTCTTGATCTCTTTGACGGTTCCTACGATCATGGCGATCCTTTCGTCCTCGCAGGCAAGATCGCCGCCCCGCCCGGCATCGTCAACCAGCGATGACGACCAGCCGACTTCGGCGGCGACAACGCAGCCAAAGAAACACAAGCATCCCCTTGCCTAGCGCCCCGCCACAGGATAGGGAGCCGCCTTCCAGCGAATGCGGAGCGGTGGCCGAGTGGTCGAAGGCGCTCGCCTGGAAAGTGAGTATACGTCAAAAGCGTATCGAGGGTTCGAATCCCTCCCGCTCCGCCAATTCAGTTCAAATGTCTGATATTAAACAGAATATTTTTGCCGTTGAGGTCGGTTTCCGGCCTTTTCTGGCCCAGGCCTATGAAGCCGACCGTCATTGTCATGCGTGCTCCTCCCTTGCCCGTTCGATCACGGACCCTGTGTAATTCAGGCCGATCCGGCCCGGCGGTGTTCGACGCAGGATTCGGCGATGGCGGCTCCGGTGACCATCGCGGTCTTGGCTGCGAGCCTTGGCACCGTCCGTCCCCTCAGAAACCGTAGAAGCGTGTCGGGTTATCGACGAGTATGCGGTCGCGCACGGCCTCGTCCGGCACCCATTGCGCGAGCAGGTCGAGCAGGCCGGACACGGTCGGCATCGGTCGCCATTGCGCGACATGTGGCCAGTCGGACCCCCACAGGCAGCGATCGGGCGCGGCCGCCACCAGAGCCTGCGCGAAAGGCGTCGAATCACGATAGTCGGGCAGTTCCGACATGCGAAATGCATCGGAAATCTTCACCCACCCGCCGTCCGCAACAAGCTGTACAAGCATCTGGAAGCCCGGATGGTCGATGCCTGCTGTGTAGGGCATGTGCCCCATATGATCGACCACCCACGGGCAACGCAGCTTGGCTATGCGCGGGGCCAGGTCGGGAAGGTCACGAGCATCGAGCAGGAGCTGAAGGTGCCAGCCCATTTCGCAGGCAAGCGCATCGAACCGTTCAAGCTGATCGAAGCCGACGCCGCCACCGTACAGATTGTTGAGGCGCAGGCCCCTTACGCCCGCTTCATGCGCCGTCCGATATTCATGACTGGGCCGATCCGCCTCCATGACCGCGACGCCGCGCAGGCGATCCGGCTCGGCGGCGAGCGTTTCGAGCAGGAGGCGATTGTCGGTGCCATGTACGCTGACCTGGATCAGGACGCCCCGCGCAAAGCCCACCGCATCCAGCATCGCCATATAGGCTGCGGGCGGAGCGGGCGGCGGCGTGTAGGATCGCTCCGCCACCATTGGGTGGGACGGCGGCGCGCCGATGACATGGCAATGCGTGTCGACCGCGCCCGCGGGCATGCGAAAGCTGGTAGGCGGTCCTTGCCGGGCGGGGGGTGCGGGGCACGGACGGGGCTGGGCGGCTGAGGTCATGCTTCGGTTCCGGCTTGGCTGGAGAGATATTCGCGGTCGAAATGATCAAGCCCGTTAGCGCCGATCAACGCCATGTTGCGATCGATTTCCGCGCGCCTGCTTCTATGCTTGTCCAGATTATTCTTCATGCCCAGCCTCTCGACAATCTGAATAGGCGGCAACACAAGCCAGTGTTCATATAACGGCCCTTGCAAGATATGCCTGATTGGCATGGCACTGGGCCTTCGCGCCCTATCGCTTCGCCCATTGCCCGTTCATCAACATCGCGAAAGATGTCAACGCGCGGAGGTGCTCTGCTTGCGCTCAGCAGGACTTTCGGCAACGATGTTGTGAGCAAAGCCGGCACGCTGGCATGATGGAGATGGCCATGGATTACATGACGGGGCGGCGCACTTTCATTGTGGGCATGGGCGCTTTGGCGGTTTTCCCGCGCCCTGCTGCAGCGGCGCAGCCGTCAGACGGCCGTGGGCGGCACGCCATGCCGCCGATGCCCCGGCCAATCGACGGCGACGGCCCCGGATTCAGGCCGTTATTTGATGGCCGAACCCTTTCCGGCTGGCGGGGAGATCCCAGATATTGGCGTGTGGAGGACGGCGCGATGATCGGCGAGGTTACGCCGGACACTCTCCTCCGCAGCAATACATTTCTGATATGGAACGGCGGTAAACCTGAAGATTTCGAGTTGAAGTTCGATTACAGGATCACGCCTGGCGGCAATAGCGGGGTGAATTACCGCAGCGCGGTTGTCAAAGACGAGGTCACCCCAGCCAACCGCTTTGCGCTATCGGGGCTGCAGTTCGACATCGATGGGCGCAATCTCTTTACGGCCATGGTTTACGAAGAACGCGGGCGCAGCTTTATCGCCCGCCGCGGGCAATTTTCGCGAACAACCACACCGCCTTCGCAGGTTATCGGAGCGATTGGGGAGCCAGGATCGTCAAGGACGATCAAAGCTGACTGGAATGAAGCTCACATTATCGCCAAGGGCCCGTCCCTTTATCATCTGTTGAACGGCCAACTGATGGCGGCGGCCATTGATGAATCAAAGGGCCGTCGGCGCAATGGCGAAATAGGGATTCAGGTGCATGTTGGTCCGCCGATGAAGGTTGAATATCGGAACATTCGGTTGAAACTGCTGTAACGCGGTAAAGCAGCACCGACAGCTCACGGTCGAGAAGCGTCCCGATCCTTTTGCGGATAGTCTTCCGGCTTCACCGTCCCGACATTCGGCCTGTCCTCGACCTCTTCCTGGGGCTGGGCGCCGCCGGTCCGGGGATCGGCCTTTTCGTGGCCAGGCAGCGTATCGCCCAGCGGCCCGCGCGGTGTTTTCGAATCCTCGCGAGGATCAGTCTTGTCAGTCATGGTTTTTCCTCCGATCTGGTCTGCGAACGCCAGTCCGACCGCGCGCTGCGCCCGCAATGATTGCAAACTTGTCCGCCATACTTCGCTCCTCAGGCAGCCGACGCCGCGGCCATGCCGGGCTTCAGCACCACCTTGGTCACTTCATTCTGCTTGTCGTGAAACATCTTGTAACCATCTGCCGCCTGCTCCAGCGGCAGGCGGTGGCTGATGAGGAAGGTCGTGTCGATCTTGCCTTCCATGATCGCATTCAGAAGCGCAGGCATATAATGCTGCACATGGGTCTGACCCGTCCTGAGCGTCAGCCCCTTCTCCATGAACGCGCCCAGCGGAAATTTGTCGACAAAGCCGCCATAGACCGCTGGCATGGAAACGCGCCCGCCCTTGCGGCACGCAAGGATGGCCTGGCGGATCGAATGGGCCCTGTCGGTGCCCAGGAAAGTCGATACCTTGATCTGGTCCCACACATTGTCGGCGAAAAGGCCATGCGCTTCCAGCCCCACCGCGTCGATACAGGCGTCAGGCCCAACGCCGCCCGTCATTTCCATCAGCGCCTCATAGGTTTTGCTTTCCTCATAATTGATAGTTTCGGCACCAAATCTTTTCGCCAGGTCCAGGCGGTGGGGGAAGTGATCGATCGCGATGACCCGGTCCGCACCCATCAGGAATGCGGATTGAACGCAGAACAGACCTACCGGGCCACAGCCCCAGACGGCGACCGTGTCACCCGGCTCGATCCCGGCATATTCGGCAGCCTGCCAGCCCGTCGGCAATATGTCGGACAGGAACAGCACCTTGTCATCGTCCACGCCGTCGGGAACGACGATCGGGCCTATGTCGGAAAAGGGGACGCGCACAAATTCCGCCTGGCCGCCAGCATAGCCGCCGGTCATGTGGCTATAGCCGAACAGCCCCGACATGGGATGACCATAAAGCGTTTGCGCGATGTCCTGATTATCCGCCGGAAGGCCGTTGTCGCAGGCCGAATATTGATGTTTCGAACAATGGAAACATGCCCCGCACGCAATTGTGAAGGGCACGACCACGCGCTGCCCTTTCTTCAGCGTTGATCCCGGCCCGGTTTCGACCACCTCGCCCATGAATTCATGGCCCAATATGTCCCCCGCCTTCATCGTGGGGATGAAGCCATCGTAAAGATGCAGGTCGGACCCGCAGATCGCCGTCGACGTGATGCGGATGATGGCGTCACGCGGATTGATGATCTCCGGGTCGTCCACCGTCTCCACGCGGACATCATGCTTGCCGTGCCAGGTCAGCGCACGCATCAGTCTGTCTCCTCGTCATGCTGCTGGCGCGTGTATGCGCCTGTCGCGATCTCTCCCGTTTCCATCAACTGCTTGAAACGTCGCAGGTCCCGACGCGCCTGAATGGCCGGCTCGCGCTGGAACATCTTGGCGATGACCTTGCCGATGACCCCGGCTGGCGGATCATAGAGGATCGTCGCCGTGACCCAGCTGCCCCGGCCTCCGGGCGCATCGCTGAAATCCACGCGGCCACTGTTGGGCACGTCCGCGCCCTCTTCCGATGTCCAGGCGATGGTCCTGCCCGGCACATCTTCAGTGATGAACGATGTCCACTCGACAGTCCCGCCGCCGGGCGCCCTCACCGTCCATCGGGAGCGCTGCGCGTCCAGGCAATCGATCGCTACTACATTATCCATGAAGGCTGGCAGCTTCGTGAAGTCCCGCCAATAATCATAGAGCTGCTGGCGCGGTCGGTTGATCGTCACCGTCTTGCCGCTGAGGCTGCGCCCCTTCGCGCCGGGGATGCTTTCTCCCGCCGCTGCTTCCGTTTTCGCTGTCGTCAGAGGCGCATCGTCGCGCCCCATGCTGTCACGCACGTCGCCCATGGATATTCTCCTGTCACGGCTCATGGGCAGAAATAACGGCGGGCCCGACCGTTCCATCGAAGCCGTGAAATGGACGGATTTTGCGACCGATCACAGCAAGGGGCGACCAACATGAATGGCGCTCACGGACGACATGCCCGTTCGGAACACTCGCGAGCCAGCCTCGTTGACAACCTGCGTTCATCGGAGAACCGTCATGGCTGCGCATTCTCATATGTTTTTCGAGCGCCGGGACAGGCGCAGCCGCCGACCGGAAATGCGCGGCGACAAGGCGCGGCCCGACAAGGGCGCGCGACGCTGATCGACATGGCAGGTCCCGCCCAAACCCTGTCTCCCGCGCTGCCCAATGATGTCGAGCAGGTTGCCGAACAACTACTCAAGGCCTGCTGTGCGCGGAATCTGAAACTGGCGACTGCGGAGAGCTGTACCGGCGGATTGCTGGCATCGCTCCTCACCGATGTTGAAGGCGCCAGCCACGCCTTCGAGCGGGGCTTTGTCGTTTATAGTGAAGAAGCCAAATGCGAGCTTCTGGGCATCGCCCGCAAACAGATCGACGCCTGCGGCGCCGTGAGCCGCGAAGTTGCCATCGCCATGGCGCAAGGAGCCCTGCATGGGTCCCATGCCGACGTGGCGCTGGCCGTGACGGGCTATGCGGGGACGGCGCCCGAAGGCGGGGAAGCGGGGTTGGTGCATCTGGCCTGCGCCCGCGGCGACGGCGCGATCGAACATCGTGAAATGCATTTCGGCGACATCGGTCGGGGTCCAGTCAGGATCGCCACACTCAGGATCGCTCTGAAGATGATGATGGACGCCATAGAGGAGGACTGATCCGTCCTGTCCGCCGTTGATTTCTGCCTCCTAGATCCAGAGGGCATCATGTGAGACCCTTGGAAAATATCTTTTCATTTGAACGAAGGGGTCCATCATGGGATATGGAATAATATGAAAGGTCGTTTGTGTTTAGTATATGGGCCCATTTGGATCCGAGCATCAGGGACAATCAGTGAGCCAATTTGAGGTCGGACAATCAGGGCATGAGCTTGGCGAAACACCCCTTGAGACGGACGGCGCAGCACATCCCGCGCGCCGCCCGCGACCCAAGCGGACTCGCCGAAAATCGGGGAAGCGGGAAGAACTGCTCAAAGCTGCCGTCGAATTGTTCGGCTCACGCGGCTATGAAGCCGTATCCCTGCGCGATGTGACCGCAGAAGTAGGGCTGAAGCCACCGGCCTTTTACAACCACTTCAAATCCAAGGATGAATTGCTGATTTCCGCGGTGCTCGCGGCGCTCGACATGTTCAACACGGAAGTCGTCGATAAGGATGAAGAGCATCTGGGGCCAGTGGAGCGGCTTAACGAACTCATCCGCCGCCATGTGCTTTACCAGATTTCCAACGCCGCTTTCGCCAAGGCCAATGACAGGCTGATAGATTCCGCGATTCTGGACAGGATCGGCAGCCCTGGCGCGAAACAGGAAATCAGGTCGCATATGCGCCGCTATCTTGACATACTGACAGAAATCGTGCGCGATATTCTGGCGGAACGGTCAGATACCGGGCTGGATGCGCGCATCTGTGCTCTGGGCATCGGGACGATGTGCGACAACGTCTTGCTTTGGTATCGCCCCAGCGGTTCCGACAGTCCTGAAAAGGTCGCCCGGCGCATGTCCGAACTGGCGCGAAACATGCTGAAGATTGGCTGGCCAGAGAGCGCTTGACGGATGCACCCCATAGCTTAGTATGAATGATCGTTCGTTCTAAAGCGTGCAAGGGCACTCGATATGGTCGGGTTGGGGCAATATGTAATCGGCGTCGTGATGCTGTTCGCGGCGTGGGGCGCCATCGCTGCCGTCCGCGATGACAGCAGCGGGATCGGGTGGGAGTTCATGGAGGGCATCCGCACGACCGGCGTGCTGTTCCTGCCCGTAGGTGCGGTCCTCGCCGCCGCTCCCATATTGTCCGCAGCCATCACCCACGCGATCGTTCCCCTCTTTTCCTTCATGGGCGCGGACAGGGCGATGGCCGCGACGACGCTGGTTTCGGTGGACATGGGCGGCTATCAAATGGCCGATGCCCTGGCTTCAAGCCGGGAGAACTGGATCATCGCGTCATTCAATGGCTTCCTGTTGGGTCCGCATGTGGTGTTCACGATCCCGGTCGCGCTGGCGATGCTGCCCAAAAGGGACCATCGATATCTGGCGCTGGGCATGATGGCCGGGCTCATCACCATCCCGATCGCGCTGTTCGTCGGACTGAGCATCGTCGCTTTCACCCAGCCCTTCATCAGGCCGACGGTTTCGACAGAGGGCGCCGCGACATTCCGGCTGGCCATGACCTTTGGCCAGATCCTGCATGACCTGTTTCCATTGACCATCATCGTCGGCGCCATAGTGGCTGGCCTTCGCTTCATTCCTGACATCATGGTGCGAGGCTTCATGGGGTTCGGACGGCTGGCCGACGCCGCCATCAAGCTGGTATTCTGCGCGTGCGTCATCCAGTATTTCACGGGTGTCTTCAGCTATCTGTTCGGCAAGTGGCCCTTCGATCCGTTGCTGGCCGACGCCGCCAATCCCATCCGGGGGCTGGAGATCGCCGGTTATATCGGCATCATGCTGGCTGGCGCATTCCCGATGGTTTATGCGCTGCGCCGCTATTGTGGCAGGGCCATTGAAAGGCTGGGAAGGCTGACCGGCTTCAGCGAAGTGGGAAGCGGCGGCCTGATCGCGACGACCGCCAATCCACTCACGCTGTTCAGGCTGATCCCCGAAATGGACGCTCGCAACAAGGTGATGACGATCGCCTATGCCGTGTGCGGATCGTGGATATTGGGCGACTCCCTGGCCTTCATCGCGAATTTCCAGCCCTCGCTTATCGTGCCGCTGATGTTTGGCAAGCTGGTTGGCGCAATTTGCGGCATCCTTGTCGCGCGGTGGCTATCGGTGCCCCGCGCCCTACGCTTCGAGGAGGAAGACAGGGCTGCGGCGGAGGCCGCGACAGCCGCATCGGATACGAAGCTGCACGCACTTGAAGGGGCGCTTCCATGACCGCCGACATCCGCCTTTTCCGCCTGCATGAAACACCCATGTCCGATTATGGCGAAGGCCCCGGTTCCGCCGAAATCGCGCGGCTGATCGGACCGGATTCCAGTCGGACGATGGGCGCGTATTTCGCCCGGTTCGATGGGCGATCGGTCCCATGGACCGTCCGCTATGACGAAATCATCCTGTGCATATCGGGCAAGTTCCGCCTGCGCACCGCTGACGCGATCCATGAGCTTGGACCGGGCGACATGCTATGGGTCGGCAGCGGCACCGAACTACATTATGAGGGAGAAGAGGCGACCGTCTTCATGGCGATCGCTCCGGTCGATTGGCGCGACCGTCAGCCAACCGTGTAGCGCGCACGTCCGGGCACTCGTCGCTTACGCTTCGTCGCCCAGGCCAGCGGTCCAGACCGGTTCGAACGGCGTCGAACGATCCTGGCGGGTCCAGGCGGGTTGTCCATATATGGACTGTCCGCCATCCACCGACAGATTGGCGCCCGTGATGAACCCCGCCTGATCGGAACAGAGGAATGCGACGGCCTCCGCAACATCATCCGTCATGCCAAGCCGACCGATCGGCGTATTCTGCAACAGATCGCGGCGGACGCCCGGTTTTTCGACCATCCATTGGGTCATGGCCGTCTCAATGACGCCCGGCAGGATGGCATTTGCCCTGATACGGTGAATGCCCAGTTCAGCCGCCATGGTCTGGACCAGCATCAGCAAAGCCGATTTGGTCACGCAATAAGCGCCGATCTGGTCCGCGTGGCGAAGCCCGAGCGAGGAAGATATGACGGTGATCGATCCGCCCCGCCGACCTTCTGCAATCAGACGTGCCGCCGACTGACAGACATGAAAGGTGCCGCTCAGATTGATGGCGACGTGCCGGTCCCAGATTTGGGGATCCATCTCCAGAAATCCGGTGAACTTGGCATAGCCCGCATTGGCGACCGCCACGTCCAGACGGCCAAAATGCGCGCGCACATTCTCCATCGCCTGGTCTATTGCGGAACGATCGGTCTGATCCGCCGCGAGGACGAGGAAGTCGTCCGGCATTTCCTGCCGCAGTGTCTCAGCTATTGCCTCGTCCCGCTCGAACAGGGCGAGCTGATAGCCCGCCTTTAGCAAGCGGAGGCAGATCGCCTTGCCCAGTTCACCACCGCCACCGGTGACCAGCGCGACGGGCCGTTCATCCACAGCATCCGCTCCCGCATTCGCCATCGCTGGCGCCCAGCCGGGGGTTGATCGTCTCTACCGACTGCCTGATCCACCGGCGCAGACGGCCCGCCGCGCGGACGTCGCCGAAATCGAAGCTGACTGGCGTAACCGAAACATGACCCGCCGCGACGGCGCTGGCGTCGGAACCGGGTCGCATCGTGAAAACAGGATCGCGATCCACATTCGTCAGGAAGGTGTACCAGCCATGGCCGGATTCCGTCTCGACCGCTTCATAATGAACGGGGTCCCAGACACGATGGTCGAGCGCCGTTATCTTCAGGCGGCGGTCCTTCAGAACGCCCGGCGCGTTGACGTTCAGGATGCTGCGCGGCGGCGGCGGGCTGGCGATCATCCACGCGGCCAGTTCGGCGCCCACTTCGCTGCACCAGCGATAGTCATAATCGGTGAGATCGACCAGCCGGAACCGCCCGTCGCGCGACTGTTGTGAGATCGACAACGCGGGCAGGCCAAGCAGCGCTCCCTCCGCAGCAGAACCGAAGGTGGAAGAATAGGTCGCATCGTCGCCAAGGTTGGCGCCTTCGTTGATGCCGGACACCACCAGACGGACATCGCGGGCGAGACCGGACAGGATAGCGGCCCGGACGCAATCGACGGGCGTGCCATCCACGCGATAGATCGGATTGCGTTCATCCCCCCCATCGCGCGTCATCACGACCGGCTTGCGGAAGGATGCGGATCGCGACGTGCCGCTGCGCGGGCCATCGGGCGCGACCGACAACACGTTCAGGCCAGCTTCGATCATCGCGTCCCGCATGGCCGCCATGCCGGCCGACTGATATCCGTCGTCGTTCGTCAACAGAACGTCCATAATATCCTCACTCATCGAAAGCTGCTGAGACTGGGGCGATCGGGCCGAAGCGCCTCGACGCCGGGAACGGTGGTTGGCTTGCCGGAAAGCGCCCATTCGGCTGCGCACATGCCCAGTATCGAACCGGACGTCACGCCGACCCCGCCCAGCCCGCCGACGACCAGGACGGAGGGGTCGGCTTCGAACGGCCCGACCTGAAAACGGTCATCCATGCTGATGGGATACAGGCCGAACCAGCCGTTGGAAAAACCGAAATCGTCCATGCCCATGCGTTCAGTCAGCAATGTTGCCACAGTAATCAGATGATCATCACCTGACGGGGGACTGAAACTGTCGGGATCGACGTCCAGCCCATCAATGGCTTCATAGGTGTGAAGCCCCGCGATAAGGCTGTCAGGGCCATCCTGCCGGAAATAAAGCCCCTCCCCTTCCTGTCCGGGCATGTAGAGATTGACCATCGGAACCGTATAACCCAGATCGCGGTTCAATTTGACCAGAAATACTTCGTGCACCTGCGGCTTTATCGGCACTGCATGGCCCAAAATCCTGCCCACATTGCCAGCCCAGGCCCCCGCCGCATTGATGACGATGTCGGCCTCTATCAGGCCCTTGCTGGTTTCCAGCCGATGTACGCCGCCCGATTTCGAATGAGAAAGAACGTCCGTCTGCACGCTGACACGCGCGCCTTTCTCCTTCGCCTCCTCAAGAAGCGTGGTGCAGAGAAGATAGCCATCCAGATGCCCATCGGTGGGACCGAACAGTCCGCCAGCAAGGTCGTCGACACGCATGTCGGGGACCAGTTCCTGAAGCCCCGCGCGATCGATCAGCCGGGAATCCATGCCGCCCAGTTCGCGCTGGACCTTCAACGCCGCGGCCAGCCGATCCATCTGCTCGTCATTATAAGCGACGCGCACATTGCCGATCTTGGCAAGCGGCAGGTCGCGTTCCCGCTCCAGCCGCAGGAACAGTTCCTTGGCGCGGATGCGGATTTCGATGTCGAGCGGATTGAGCGTCTGATAATTATAAACACCCGCAGAACGACCGGAAGACCCGCTGGCAGGTGCGTCCCGCTCCAGAACGATGACGTCCGCGCCAAGCTCTGCGGCACGAAGGGCGGCTCCGCAGCCGGCGGTCCCGGCTCCGATAATGGCGATTCTGGGACGGGTCACTGGCTATCCTCATCATTGGGAAGCGAACGGTGGACATGAATATCGGCGAGCGTGCCGCCATCGACCACCAGGTCGGTCCCGGTTATGCCCGACGCGGAATCGCTGGCAAGGAACGCCACGGCGCCCGCCACTTCATCGACCGTCACCATCCGCTTCATCGGCACGCGTTTGAAATCCTTCAGCATATGTTGAAGCATTGCGGGGCGGAGCGCTTCTTCCACCATTTTCGTGTGCACCCAGCCGGGGCTGACCGAATTGACGCGAATGCCATATTCGGCGAGTTCGATGGCCGCGCTCATCGTCATGCCGCGCAGGCCGAACTTGGCCGCCACATAGCTGGCGAAGGGGCCGTCCGCCGCATGGGCTTCGATCGACCCGATGTTGACGATCGATCCGCCTGAGCCCTGTCCGCGCATCCGCCGCGCAACCCTTTGGGTCATGAAGAAAACGCCATTCAGGTTGACGTCGATCACCCGGCGCCATCCCGCTTCGTCAATATCAAGAAAGGCCGCTTCATCGGCGATGCCCGCATTATTGACCAGGATGTCGATCCGGCCATGCGTCCTCATGACACCCGACACCACATTTTCGACATCGCCGGTCGACGAAACGTCACCCGTATGGATGCTCGCCTTGCCGCCCAGACTTTCGATCTTCACGGCGGTGGCTTGAAGATCGCCCAGGTTGCGTCCGCTCAACGCGACTGCGGCGCCGCGTTTGGTAAGGGTTTCGGCGATACCCTGACCCAGTCCCCGGCCTGCGCCCGTGACCAGCGCGACCTTGCCTGTCATATCGTCGCTCATGCGGCCTCCCGTTTTCCGGCGAGGAGATCGCGAATACGCAGCCTTTCACCCTGCCGACCATTTTCGAGACGAAATACGCCCAGCCCGCCGCCGCCCAGGCTGACACGGCGAAGAGCGGCGAAGAATTTTTCGGGAGACAGCACCTCGGGCGCGAACACGCCGCCACGCGGCGTATCGCCTTCCGCCAGCATCAGCACCCCGGCTGCTGCGGGGACGCCGGTTGCGTCCTCCATGCTTGTATCCGCGCCCGACGCGTAGCGCAGGCCATTGCCGTTCGTATGAACGTCGATCTGCAACCCGCTGCCGATCCTCTCGCCGTCCTTGAATCGGACCAGGAACTGCTGGAACGCCTTGACCAGCATGTCGGTGCGTTCGCCCGTGCTGCCGGGCTGCTGCTCGTCCGCCACGGCGGCAAGCGCCGCAGCCACACCCTGAGCATCGACCGGCGCAATCGCCCCATAGTTGACCGCCCGCTTGACCGGCAGAAAACGGGGTATGGTAAGCGGTTCAGGATGCGCCAGCTTCACCACCGTCTGGCGCCCGACGGTGCCGGGAAAATCGACGACCCGCGAATGAAGCTCTCCGGGCAGGGAAACGGGATGAACAGTGCCGTCGAAGTCGACAAGGTTGAAGCAATGCCAGAAATGCTTGGTCGCCGCTTCCGTCATGTCCTTGGCATCGACCACCCAGGCTATTTCGACATCGTCCGCGTCGCCCAGATGATCCACCGCCAGGCGAATGAGGATGTTCGACACACCCGGCGTCGAACCCAGGCCGATAATGGCCGTGACGCCCGCCGCCTTCGCCGCTTCGTTGCGCGACAGGATGGGTACGGTGATGTCGGCATCGTCGCATATGTCGAGATAATCGGTTCCGGCTGCGATCGCTGCGTCAAGGACGGTAAAACCGGTGCGGTAATAGGGGCCCGCCAGATTTGCCACGATCGCCGTCGAACGCATCAGGGCATCCAGCGTGGCTGCATCGGTCAGCGGGTCCTGCTCGCACGTCTGCATGCCCAGCGCTTCGGTCGCCGCCCGCGCTTCGGGACGCCAGGCGCGGTCAAGCGCCAGCCAGCGCGTGACATCGGCGCCGCGCGCGGCAGCCGCAAGCATGGCCTGCGCCTGACGGCCGCCTGCCCCGATCACGACCACATCAAATTCACGTTTCATGAGTATCTCCCAAATTTGGGCTTCGGTCGTTCAGCATTCGAATGACAGCCTCGCGCACATTCCGGCGGTCCACCTTTCCCGACGCAATGCGGGGGAAAGGATCGAAAAGGATGAAATGGGCGGGCATGGCATAAGCGGGCAATCGCGAAGCCAGAAAAGTCCGTGCGGCGCCTTCGTCAAATTCATGACCCGGCCTGATCTCCAGCGCCGCGACGGGGACCTGCTGCAAAATGGGATCGGGCACGCCGATCACCACGGAATATCCAATCTCTGGACGTTCGGCGAGCAGCGACTCCAGATGAGAAGGAAGGATCTTTTCTCCGCCGCGATTGATGATGTCGTCACGGCGTCCGTCCAGGAACAATCGCCCGGCTGCGTCCATCCGGCCATAATCGCCCGTCCGCAACCATTTGCCTGACAGCTTCTGCGCCGTTGCTTCGGGACGCCCCCAATATTCGGTCATGCGGGTTGGGCCAGCGACCCAGACCTCTCCAATCTCGCCCTGGGGAACATCCTGACCGTCTTCGCCGACAAGGCGCAGTTCTGCGTCCGGGGCGGGGAAACCAACGGATTCCCCGAAATCGACGATCATTTCGGGCGGCAGGAAGCTGCATGCGCAGCCAAACTCCGTCAGCCCATAGCCATGAACCAGTTCCAGATGCGGCCATCGTTCCAGCATCTCCCGCGACCATGCGGCGGGCATCGGCGAACCACCGAACAGAACTGTGCGGGCCGGGCCGAACACGGCATCGGCATCATCAAGTATCATCAGCATGCGCAACACGCTGGGCACGGCGGTCACGAAAGTTGCAGGGGCGGCCTTGAAGGCGGCGATGGCCTCTTTCCGGTGAAATTCCTTCACCAGCATGGTTTCGCCCCCCGCCAGCAACATCTGCCCGAACTGGTCGATGAAACCGGTATTGTGAAACATCGGCGCAATCACGACAGTCGTGTCGGCGCTGGTCGCGCGGAAGAATTTGCGGAATACTTCCGACGCCTTGCACAGGGCAGCCGTGCTCAACAAAGCCCCCTTGGGCTCCCCCGTGGTTCCCGACGTGAAGCTGATGAGTGCCGGTGCTTGGGGCGATGCGAAATCGGGAAGTTCTTCTTGTGCCGACAGGGATGCTACTGCCTCCAGTGAGAGCAGTTTCACGCCCGCCTGCGCAAACAGAGGCTGATGCCGCTCATCGGAAATAGCCAGCCGCGCGTCGAGCAACCGGGCCAGTTCCGCCATCTGGATCGCGCTGATGCGGTTGTTCGCGGGCACGACGATGGCGCCCAGACGCATGACAGCGAGATAGGCGACGACCCATTCGATGACATTGAGGCCGACGATGATCACCCGATCCCCGCTGTCCACGCCCGTTGAGCGGAGGAAACGGGCATAGCCTTCGGCCTGTGCGGCGAGATGCTGATAGCTAAGCGCCCCGTCGCCCTCGCGCAGGGCGATACGATCCGGCGTCTTGCCAGCCCAGTGGCGCAGGGCGTGCCAGAGCGTGTCGAACGGAGGCATCAAAAGAGCGCCCCCTCTCGCACATGTGCCGCAGCCTGCAGCATCTCGGCAAAGCCCGCCCCGGCCCAGACCTTGCGGGCTTCGGACAGGTTGGTGCTGGCATAGCCCTGATAGGTCCAGCCATCGAGCGGTGTCGTATGCGCAGACAGGATCGGCTCGGCCATGGTGGCCCAGGCCGCTTCCCGGACGCCGGCGACCGCCCGCATCAGGGCGACACGGGCGCGCTGACTGTCGTCGACCTCCGGGTCATACAGCCGCAGCATCGTTTCGGTTTCATCGTCGGTCAGCCCGGCCTGGCAAGCGAAGCTGGCCATTTCAAACGCGATCCAGCCGACCCCGGCATAATCCCAGTCGATCAGACGCAGCCGGTCGCCGACAATGAAATTCTGCGGCACCAGGTCGCTGTGACAGAATGCGCGCGGCGCATCAATCTCGGCAAAAAGCTGCGCGATCTCCCTGACCCGCTCATACATGCCGGGAAATTCGCCGGGCCGAACCGCGCCTTCCGCATCGCCCAGCTTTACGAAATGCGCCGCATCCTCGAACGGAGAGAAGTCACGGCCAGAGGTGGGCTGGGCATGCAATTTGCGAAGCGTTTCCACCACGGCGGGCAGCAATCCTTCTTCCCGCATCCGCGTCGGCGTCATGACGCCCCCGGGCAGGAACGGGCAGAGGAAATGACCCTCCGGCAAAGTCGAAGCGAAGATCTTCGGCGCGAGATCCGCCCGCGCCGCATCGCTCTGTGCCTGGATGGACGCCGCCCGGTCGACACCCCAGCGGCCCGGATCGGGCGCGCAGACACGCAGGGCAAGCGTATGGCGCGAACCCTCCAGCATCAGGTTCACATTACTGCCGCCACCGCTCATCGCGCTGACCAGATAGTCGTCAGCCAGATCGGGAAGCGTCCAACCCGACAGGATGCCAGCGACCTGTTCCTGAAGCGTCGCCCCGATCTCCGGCGCGAAGCTCAGCTTCATGCCAGTCAGCGTGTTCACAGCTGATACCCATGGCTGATGGCCACATGCTTGAGCGCAGTATGCTCCTCAATCGCGTGTATCGAAAGATCACGGCCGATCCCCGACAGCTTGAACCCGCCAAAGGGCATTTCCGCCGCCGTCGGGCCGTGGTCGTTGATCCACACCGACCCGGCTTCGATCAACGCCGCGCACCGCACGGCGCGATTGATGTCCCGCGTCCAGACGGAGGCGGCCAGACCATAGGCGACGTCATTGGCCTTGGCGATGGCGTCATCCTCGTCCTCGAAAGTGCCGATGACCAGCACTGGACCAAATAGTTCTTCCTGAATGATAGCCGACCGCTGGTCAGCGCCGGTGATGATGGTGGGCGTATAGAAAGCGCCGCTGCCTTCACCCCCCGTGGCGATGCGGGCGCCCTCTCCAACCGCCTTTTCCACCTGCCTTGCAATGCCGTCGCGATGGCGAAGAGACACGACGGGTCCCATTTGCACGGAAGGGTCGAGGAAGCCATTGCCGACCACCAGGCCTTGAGCCATCTGCACCAGCCGCTCGGTCACTTCGCCGACGAGCTTCTTTGATACATAGAGGCGGGTCGCCGCGGTGCAGTCCTGACCGGAGTTGCGGAAGGCGGCACCGCGCATCGTCGCAACCAGCTTGTCGAGATCGGCGTCGTCAAAAACCAGGACCGGCGCTTTCCCGCCCAGTTCCAGATGCACCTTCTTCACCATGTCGGCGGCGTCGCGCATGATCGTCTTGCCGGTGCTGGTGCCGCCGGTCAGCGACACCATTGCGACGTCGGGATGCCGCACCAAAGCCCGGCCCACAGTGCTGCCGCCGCCCGTGACAACGTTGAGGACGCCTGCGGGAAATATCTC
Organism: Sphingobium sp. ZW T5_29; assembly: GCF_044987515.1. Classification (NCBI taxonomy): domain Bacteria; kingdom Pseudomonadati; phylum Pseudomonadota; class Alphaproteobacteria; order Sphingomonadales; family Sphingobiaceae; genus Sphingobium; species Sphingobium sp. ZW T5_29. The sequence continues at coordinate 179,211 of NZ_JBJDRM010000002.1, read as the reverse complement.
CGCAGCGATCTGGCCAAGGAGAAGCGAGGTCAGCGGCGTTTCGTTGGTTGGCTTCAGCACGACAGTGTTGCCTGCCATCAGCGCTGGACCCAGTTTCCAGCTGGTAAGGCCCATGGGATAGTTCCACGGCGCGATAGCCGCGACAATGCCCAGCGGCTCACGGCGCACCATGCTGGTGATGCCTGGCTTGTACTCGTCACATACAGGCGCGGTAAGCGCACGGCCCGCACCAGCGAAGAAGCGATATTTGTCAGCGGCCGAAAACATTTCCGCCCGCGCGTCCGCCAACGGCTTTCCGACGTCGCGGGACTCCAGTTCGGCAAATTTGTCGGCATTGGCCTCCAGCGCGTCGGCAAGCCGCAGCAGCATCGCCGCACGATCCTTCGGCGTCGTCGCAGCCCAGCCCCGCCGCGCGTCCTTGGCCGCGCCGACAGCTGCTTCCACCCCCTGCTCGCCCACATCGACCATCTCTGCGATCTGCTCGCCGGTCGCAGGCTCGATAACGGCCTCGACCTTGCCCTCGCGCCACTCCCGGTTCGCTATAGTTGAGAAGAAATTCAGCGACATCAGTTCAGTCCTCTCGATCAGTTCAGAACGACACGGTCACGCCCGGATAGAAAGCGCCGCAAATTTACGGCCACCTCATGAAACCCACGACGCCAAATTCCATCAGCGGCACATGGGTCGCACCCACTCAACGCCGACACAGGGCAAGTGCGCCTCACCTTCTCTGCCGCCGTCCGGGACGACATGTTGTCCGAACATGGCTAAAGCCTTTAGCATGAATGTGTGTTCGTGTTAATCCGATTCGAGCGACATTGTCAAACATTTAGCCGTTCTCCCCCGTCACCTGCAACCGTAGGAGAAGATCGAAAGCGGGATACCAACAATCACATATTGACAAAATTGGAATTAAATACAAACATGCATTCATATTAAATGCAGAAGAGTCGCGCAGCGTCCGGTGATTTTTGACCAATCAACAGAAAGGGAGACGGGGTATGTCACAGTTCAGAATCCGTTTAATCAGACATGGCGGGGCCAGTCTGGGAGTGCTTGCGGCCTTGACGGCAATGCCGGCCATCGCCGCGAGCCAGGATGCCAACGGGCCGTCGGCAGAATCTGCTCCGCCCCAGGGCATTCAGGAAATCGTGGTCACGGCCCAGCGGCGTGAGGAAAATCTGCAGAAGGTGCCAGTTTCGGTCACGGCGCTCTCCGGCGCTGATCTGGCGGCACGGGCCATCGTCGACAGCACGGACATCGCCAAGCTGGTGCCCGCGCTCAAATATAACGCCTACAGCCCGTCAACGACGGTCTACAATCTTCGCGGCGTTTCGCAGAACGACTATTCCGATCAACTGGAGCCGCCGGTCGCGGTCTATCAGGACGATTCCTATCTCAGCTCCATGGCGACCGCGGGCTTCCCATTGTTCGATATTGAACGGGTCGAAGTGCTGCGCGGCCCGCAGGGCACGCTGTTCGGTCGCAACGCCACGGGCGGCGCCATCCAGTTTATCTCGCGCAAGCCCACCAACAGCTTCTCGCTGGACGCATCGACCACCTGGTTCAGCGACGGCGGCTATTCGATCGAGGTCGGCGCTGGCGGGCCGGTCACCGACACCCTTGCGGTTCGTTTCGCGATAGATCGGGTCCAGCGGGACGGATTTGTCAAAAGCAACAATCCTGCCATCGGCGATGCCGGTGAAACCAATCAGTTCGCCGGTCGCGTCCAACTGCTCTGGAAGCCGACACCGGATCTGAAAATCCAGCTGCGCGCCATGCGATCGAAGGACGATAATTCGATCGCCGGCGGCACATACACCTACACGCCCGCCGTTCCGGCGGATCACGGTCGTGGCGTTGCGCAGGATCCAACTAACGATTTCTGGGGCACCGGTCCCGGCGTAGATCCGAATGGCTATGTAAAGCCCGCAAGCTACGGCCTGTATGAAAATAACAACAATGTTCCCTCGATATTCAATCGGACGATTCAGGCTTATACCGGACGGATCGACTGGTCCGTCGGAGATGTGACGATCATTTCCATCACCGACTATCAGCGGATGAGCAAATTCTATCAGGAAGATTGCGACGGTACGCCGCTTAATGGCTGCGTCTTCGCACCCCGGACGAAACTGCGCCAGTTTTCGCAGGAACTACGCGCCGAGGGTAACAGCGGCGACCTCCGCTGGGTCGCTGGCGTCAACTATATCGACATCGATGGCCACTACCAATCGCACGCCGAATATAATCTGATTGCCCTCGATTATTTCTCCACCGGCGATTCCGACTATCATATCCGCACCAAATCGCCGTCCATCTTCGCTCAGGGCACCTATGATTTGACCGACAAGCTGAAGTTCACGGTCGGCGCACGTTATACCCGCGACAAGAAGACGGACGATTATCGGCTTGACTTCACATCGGTCAGCGGCGGCGTGGTGGACAACCAGCTGGTTACGTTCAATCCCTCCACCAATCCCAGCGAAGCCCGCAAGCGCTACAATCTTTATTCCGGCAAAGTGCAGTTCGATTACTCGCCTTCGGAAAATTTCATGCTGTTCGCCGGTGTGACGCGCGGCACGAAGTCGGGCAATTTCTCGGCCCCGGTATCCGCGCCGGTGGTGGTCAGCCGCCTGCCGCACGGGCCGGAAGTATTGTGGGATTATGAAGCGGGCATCAAGTCCAAGTTCCTGGACAACCGCCTGCGGATCAACGCCTCGGCCTTCTATTATGACTACCAGAATTATCAGGCCTTTTCACTGATCGACCTGGTCCAGACGATCAGCAATCATGATGCCTGGGTATATGGCGGCGAACTGGAAATCACCGCGGTGCCGGTCGAGGGCCTCAACATCTCCGGCGGCGTTTCCTATCTGAAGAGCAAGGTCAAGGATATCGGTCTGCCGGACGGAACGACCACCGACAGCCGCTTGCCGCAGGCGCCGAGATGGTCGGGCAACGCCAGCATCAGTTACACGCTGCCGGTGGCAGGCGGCGATTTGACGGCGCGACTGGATGGCACATTCACGAGCGGCTTTTGCTTCAGCGTCGTCTGCGCCCCGGTCGAACGGGAAAAAGCCTATCAGACGCTGGACGGAAGCCTGAGCTACAAGTTCAGCGATTTCACCCTGACGGCGTTCGCCAAGAATATCACGGGTGAGAAATATCGCACCTACGCGCTCGATGTCTCCTCTTTGGGCTTCCTGGAAAGCATCTACACGCGTCCTCGCTATTATGGTGTGACGCTGTCTGTGAACTACGGCCGTTAAGGAAGAATGGGGAGCAGCTTTGCCGGCTCCCCATTGTTCACCCTTCAAAAAAGGCAGCGCAGCCGCACAGCGACCAGGGCTTACCGATGCTTCGGGCCAGAGCATCGTACGCAAAATTGGGCACCGTTTTGCGCTTAAAAACGATGCAATAACAAAAAACTAGAGCGCGCGACCTGCGTCCGATTGAACGCAGCGCGCTCTAAAGCATTTCTAAGCAGATGGCATCATCTGCTGACTCGGAAAATGTGGAAAATCAAAGGCAAATAGAGCATGTCCGATTCAGTATGATCGGATCATGCTCTAGGTCTGCTGAGCCACATGGTGCTGAACCAGCCAGTGACCGCGCAGGCCCCTAGCCAGACCAGGAACGCCGGTGCGTCGCCCGACCAGGCCAGCGCTATGCCCGGAAGCAATGCGACAAGAGTGAGGGCGCGGCGCTTGCGCACAGATGCGGTCTGTCCCCCCAGGCCGCCTGAGCGAACCCGCTTGGGATCGCCGACGCAAAGCGCAAGGATGCAGAACAGGGACAGGCCCGTGGCGATCAATGTCCAGGCGATCATGCGGTTGCCACGACCGGGGATGACGCCGCAGCAGTACCGACCGGACGGGCTTTGGCGCCCTGTCGGATCATGCAGATCCCTCCGACCAGAAAGGCAAGGTCAACAGCCGCGATGATTGGCTGGCCCGCTTCGATCACGCCAGGCCAGCCAGGCCCACCCATGAGCAATCGCAAGGCTGGAAGCGCCACCATGATTAGTCCTGTGGTCAGTTCGAGCAGGGGCGTGAGCATGGTGGATCGAAGCGAAAACCCGGCGACGATCACGACAGCCGACGCCATCAGGAAGGTCGCAGGCGTCCAATATGCGGCTGAACCCATCGGCATGGTCATGAAAAATGCAGCCGCCGCCGCGCACAGTGCGAGTGGCAGGCCGAATGCAACGATGGTCACGGTCCGGCTCAGCCATTCGAGCGATCGGACGCTTTCGTTACGCCGCGCCAGCCACAGCCGCATGCCGGTGATCGTGACGTAGCACATGGCAAAACCCAGCGCGAACCAGACCGCCTTTGACACCATGCCTGCGAAATTACCGAAATGCAGCGGCGCCATGATCGCCGCCAGCGTGCCGCCGGTGGACGGTTGCGTTCCGATCGACGGCTTGGTCTGGATGAATTGCGCCTTTGTTCCGTCATAGAGCAAGGTCGCAGGTTCGATGTCGCCCTCTCGCGCTGGATGGAAGCTCGTTACCTTTGCATCGGCGCGCCCGAAATTCTCGATCGAAACGAAGGTTGGAACTTGCCTGCTACGGGCGATGGCGTCGGCGGTAATCCGGTCGAGATTGCCGATGACCGCCGGGCGGGGGTCAGGGCGACCGGGATTGCCGAACACCGTGTCGTTGAGCGCCTGCACATCGCCGCCAAAGGCCGCCATCGCGACAAGTGGCACGCCGATCGTGCCAAAGAAGGAAAAGAAGCTGCCCGTGAACGCCAGGATGAACGCGAATGGCAGGCTCCATGAACCCGCGACGCTATGCCGGTCGCGATCCGCCAGAACGGGGTGGGCGTTCCGACGCAAGGTGAAAATGTCCTTGAGCAGATGCCGGTGGATCAGCAGGCCGGAAATGGCCGCGACCAGCATGGCGAGGCCGACGATCCCGGTCAGCAGCAAGCCCCAGGGATCAGGCACGTGAAGGCGCACATGGGTGTCGACCAGAAAATGGCTGAGCGCGTCGTCATTTCTGGGGCCAAATACTTCTTCGCCCGTCCCGAACTGCTTGTTGGCAATCTCACCCTTGTCGTTGAGCTGATAATAGACGCCGCGGCTGACGAATGTCCCGTCGGGATCGGTCTCGTGCCGGTGAAAGAAAGCGCCCAGATTATGATCGCCGATCTCGAACAGATCGACCCCCTCATAATATTTGGCGGGCGTCTGGGCGGCCAGGCGTCGGACGCTGTCGTCGATCGGCCGTTCGAATGCTGACCGGCTTTCGACATGGCCGGCGGACCATATCCCGATTTCCTCGGCGAAGACCGCGGCCATTCCGGTAAACACCACCGCATAGAGGAGCAGGCCCAGCACGATGCCCGCCCATCCATGGACAGCGACCATCAGCTTGGTCTGGTCCTTTTTCAAATGGATCATCGTCCACTCTCCGTTGCGGCGGGTTGAGTTTCCAGCAGCTTTTGCGCCATCAGCCCCCCATGAGCGAGAAACAGCGTGACAGCGACGACCGCCACGCGCGCGAGCCTGCGGTCAAGGCAGGCATGGAAGAACAGCGCCGCCCATATCAGCGGAATGAGGACCAGCGGCAACACCAGATTGTCGACCCCCGCAGCTCCACGCGGCAGCCAGAGCGGCATTCCACCCACGACGACGAGCGATACGATGATCCCGCCCGGCCCAGCCAGGAACACGCGAATCCCTTTACGCAACCCTTCAGACACGCCCTTCTCCGCCCGGCTTCCTGCACATGCGCCACCGTTAACGCCCAAACACGCACCGGGCAAGAACATTGCTATTGAGAATATCTTGCAATCCATGTATCGGCCCCGCGGATTGCACAAAGGGGATCAAGATGAAGAATTTCGCTCTGGCCAGCGTGGCTGGACTGTTGTCGATCCAGCCTGCCCTCGCCAATGACGGCGCCGCCGATTCGGCGCCGGCATCTGAATCCAGCGACGCCATCGTGGTCACCGCGTCCCAATATGCGGGCACGAAGACCGAAACCCCGCTGATCGAAACGCCCCAGCCGATCACGGTCATCACGTCCGACCAGTTCATCTCGCAGGGCGCGATCAGCATCAGCGACACGGTCAAATATGGCGCCAGTGTCCTTGCCAATCCCTACGGTCGCGACACGCGCGTGGACGGCTTCAACATTCGCGGCATCGACGCGCTGCAGTTCCGCGACGGGATGCGCGACATATTCAGCTATTATGCCAGCATCACGTCCGACCCTTATAATTTTTCCCGCGTGGAAATCGTGCGCGGCCCCGCATCCGTGCTCTACGGACAGGGTTCGATTGGCGGCCTCGTCAACCTCGTTTCAAAGACGCCTGAATTCAAAACGGGCGGCGAACTGAAGCTCGTCTATGGCAGCTTTGATCGCAAGGAAGCGATGGGCGACGTCAACATCGCGCTGGCGGACAATCTCGCGATCCGCGCCGTCGCCCGCGTCCGCGATGCCGACACCTTTGTCGACCATGTCCCCGATGACCGCGTCATGTTCGCGCCGTCGATCCGCTGGCAGCCCACGCCCGATACGGACATCGTGCTGACCGGCCTCTATCAGGAGGACGACACCGGTTCGACCTCCCAGTTCCTGCCGATCGTCGGCACGTTCCGGCCCAATACCGTCGCAGGCGAGCAGCTCGACCGTTACACTTTCGTCGGAAAGCCGGGCTGGGACCGCTATAATGGGCGGTCGCTTCAGGGTGGCGGTTCCATCACCCACGCCTTCTCGGACAATGTCAGGTTAAGCCTGAAGGCTCGCTATATCGACAGCGACCTTGAATATTTCACCCACTATGCCGACAGCTATTCGAATCCGCTCGACCCCTTTTCGGTCTATGGTACAGACGGACGCACCATCGGCCTGACCGCCGATGCCAGCGACGCGCGGATGAACGTCTTTTCCACCGACAATAATCTGCAGTTCAACTTCAACACCGGCGCGAATATCGAACATAAGTTGCTGGTCGGCATCGACTATAGCTGGAACAAGGTCGGTAAACGCTATGACGGCGGTTCGCAGTTGGTCGATCTCTACGACATCGACTATGACGCACTGCTGACCTACGATCCGACCGGCCCCTTCGCTTATGAATCGCAAAAGCAACTGGGCATCTACGTCCAGGACCAGATCCGCTTCTACGACCGCGTCTCGCTCGTGCTGGGCGCGCGGCGCGATCGTGTAACCGGCTCTTCGGGTCAAAAGGACAACGCAACCACGTTCCGCGCGGGCATCATCGGCGAAATCGGCGCGGGTTTCTCGCCCTTCTTCAGCTACACGGAAAGCTTCCTGCCGGTGGCGGGTAACATCCAGGGCCCCGGCGGCGTTCCCATCTCGCCTTATCGCCCGATGACCGGCACGCAATATGAGGTCGGCGTCAAATGGCAACCGACCCCCGGCACGCTGGTCACGGTCACCGGCTTCCACATCAAGGAACGCAACCGCGTCCTGTATCTGGCCGCCAATGCCACGACCCAGTCGGGCGAGCTGACGACCAAGGGCTTCGAGATCGAGGCAAGCCACACGCTGCCCGGCAATTTCGAACTGCTGGCCAACTATGGCTACAGCAAGCTCAAGTCGGAGGTGAACACCAACCTCGACTATATGCCGCGACACACCGCATCGATCTGGTCGACCAAGACCTTTGGCCTTCCCGACGCAGCCCAACTGCGCCTGGGCGGCGGCGTGGTCTATAATGGCAAGAGCGTATCGACCAGTTCGCTATGGTCAATCACCACCCCGTCCCGCACCACCGTGGACGCCCTGGCGGAAATCAGCTGGCAGAACTGGCGCTTTGCGATCAACGCCACCAACCTGCTCAACAACAAATTCTACGCATCCTGCCTGGCGCGTGGCGACTGTTTCATGGGCCCGCCCCGCAACGTGATGGGCACTGTCGGCTTCCGCTTCTGATCGGTCGCAGTTGGACTTGTCCCAAGGGGGAGTGGATAATGATCTGCTCCCCTTTCTGGCAGCCTATATTCTTTTGAGCATCGAAAAGAGCGCGCGACCTGCGTCCGATTAAACACAGCGCCCTAACCATCCCAACTGTGCATTCACTGCAGATAGGTCGAACGCAGCAGCCTTATATCCTCGCCGTTCAATCCCAATCCGCTCCGCACATAGGCGTCAAAGCTGCCATAGCGCCTCTCCACCTCGTCGAATGCCGCCTCCAGATAGCTGGCCCGGACCGTCATCACCGCTTCCAGATTGGCCGGATCGATGGGGCTGTTCGACTTCGCCAGCATCTCCAGCGCCCGGTCGTTTTTCGCCTTCAGAAACGCGTTGCTCGCCAGATAGTCCGCCATGACCGTTTCGCGCGGCACGCCCAGCAACATCAGGATCACCGCACTCGCCCATCCCGTCCGGTCCTTGCCCGCCGTGCAATGATACAGAATGGGCGCGCCGTTCATCTGGTCCAGCAGCGTGGCATAGGAACGGCGCGCGCTGCCCAGCGATACGAAATCCCGGTTCGCGGCCGTCAACATCTCCACGCCCCTACCCTCGGTGATGGCCGCAATCGCCTTGCGCATGTCACCGCCCAGCGACCCTTCGCTGTCCGCCGCGACGTCCAATATCAGGGGCTGGCTTCCCTTTGGCAGCCGATCCGGCTCACGCGCCCGTTCGCTCTCCGTCCGCAAATCGGCGACCAGCCGCAGCTTCAACTGCTCCAGCGCCTTCAGGTCCGCATCGCTCACCCGGTCCAGCTGGTCCGACCGGAACAGCAGGCCCATCTTGACCCATCGGCCATCGCTGGTCCGGTAACCGCCAATGTCGCGCAGATTGGCAATGCTGGACAAATGCAGCGCCCGGTCGGCAATGACCAGCGGCGCGCCGCGGTCGGGCGCCAGCGTGAAATAGGGCCGCGTGCCCGGCGCGATGTTGCGAACCGTGACGCTGCCCGCCCCGCCGCCCTGCGCCAGAGGCTTGCCGGTCAACACCGGAATTGGCGATCCTGCGGCATGGACGGCAACATGCTCCACCCCGGTTGCCTGCCACGCGATCTGATAATCCTCGCTCTCTCCAACCCTGGTCGCGCTGGCCGTCAGAAACGGACTGACCGCGCTGCCGCTGCGCGCAACAGGCGTGGCGCACCCCGCCAACCCCGTAAGCGAAACGGCCAGGGCAGCCGCGACAAATTGACGGCGTTCGATAAGAATTGCAGTCATATGTCGGCTACCCCCGTTGAGACGATATGTTGCCGCCGTCGACGACAATTTCGGACGCGGTGATATAGCTTGCCTCGTCCGACAAAAGAAAGCGCACAACCCGCGCCACTTCATCCGCTTCACCCAGACGATTTAACAGGATGCGCTTTTCGAAATAGCCCTGCGGCAGTGCGTCCACCGTCGGGCGCAGCATTGGCGTCATGATCTGGCCGGGCGAAACCGAATTGATGCGAATGCCGTCCATGGCCAGCCGGTCGGCCAACGACCGCACCAGCGACAATATCCCGCCCTTGGCGGCGCTGTAGATCGGGTTGGCGGCATTGCCCAATGTCGCATTGATCGACGCAATCGCCACGATTGCGGATTCGGGCCGCGCGGCCAGATCAGCGCGGATCGCCTGAACGATGAACGCCAGTGATCGCAGATGGATCGCAATGCCGCTGTCCCAGCTGTTCGCCGTCATGCCGTCCAGCGACCCCGTGTCCACGATCCCGGCGGCATGAACCAAGCCGCCTGGCGCGCCGATGGCGTCCCGCGTCGCCGCCAGCGCCGTTTCGATGGCGCCAATTTCACGCAGGTCGACGGCAATGCTGGTCGCTGCCGTCCTATGCGCATCGGAAATGGCGCGACATGCGTCGACGGCCATGTCGCCATTGATGTCCCACAGGGCCACGGGACGTCCAACGGCAGCCAGCGCCTGCGCGCAGGCAAGGCCGATGCCAGACGCACCGCCCGTAATGATGACGGGTGACGAAGGGGAGGCAAAAGCAGGGACAAGCGACATGCGCGAAACTTCCTTTATCGGGGCGACGGGCCGTATGTGTCGGAAAGCCCGTTGAAACGAAGCCGCTGATCTGCCGTCCACCCTTACGCGGCGGAACGCGGATCAGCGTGACCGCTCCATCCTTAAAATTCGACGTTCAGGTCGATGCCATAGGTGCGTGGTTCGCCGAACAATGCGCCCGGACGACCGACATTGAACTGCATGATATAATAATTCTTGTCCGTCAGGTTGCGCCCCCACAGGCTCGCTCGCACACCGTCAAGGCCGGGAATGTCGCCCAGCGTCAGCCGCGCGTTCAACAGGCCATAGTCACCGATGATATATTTGCCGCTGCTGATCGTGCTGCTGGTATATTTGTCGCTCTGCGCCGTATAATTGACGTTGGCGCTCATCTGGCCAATCGGCAATCTGGGCAGGTCATAGGTCAGGTCCAGCGCAATCGTATGTTTCGGGGCATTGGTGAAACGGTAATTGTCGGCGACATTCGCTCCGGTAGCCCCGGTGATTTCATCATATTCGGCTAGCAGATAGCCATAGTTGACCGACATGCGCAGGTTACGCACCGGCACCATCGTCAGGTCGACCTCGATCCCCTTGACCGTCGCCTTGCCTGCATTCAGCACGTCGGTCAGGCGGATGTTGGTCGGGTCCGATTGAACATTGACCTGAATGTCCGAATATTTGGAAATGAATCCCGCCGCGTTGAAACGCAGCCTGTTGTCCAGCCACTGGCTCTTGATGCCCGCTTCATAGGACCATAGCGTCTCTGGCCCGAAACCTTCGTTGAACCGCGCGATGGAACTGGCGCGGACATTGAATCCGCCGCTCTTGTAGCCTTTCACCGCCTTGGCATAGATGTTCACGTCCCGCGACACGTCAAAGGCGACGATGAAGCTGGGGCTGAAATCCTTGAACGTCTCGCTGCCGTCGCCAAAGCCCGGCACCGTGGTGATCGGGCCGCCATTGACCTGTGTCTGGCGCGCCAGCGTCGCCTCCCGCTTGTCCCAGCTTTGCCGGACGCCGACCGTCAGGTGCAGCCGCCGGTCCAGCCATTGCGGCGTATAGGTCGCCTGGCCGAACAGCGCATAGGACCGGTTGTCGATGGTCGCCGTGGTAAAGCTGCGCGTCAGCGACGACGGGCTGTAGCTGTTGCTGAAATTGCTGCCGCTTTCGGAAAAATAATAGGCGCCCGCCACATATTGCAGGCCGCCGTCCAGCGCGTCGCCGATCAGCTGCACTTCCTGGCTCCACTGGTCCTGCTTCGCGCGGCTGCTATTCTTTTGCAGCGGGTCGGGACCCAGCGCGCCGGTCAGATAATCCTGGTTCTGGAAATTATCCAGTTTGCGATAGCCGGTGATCGACCGCACCGTCAGTGCGTCGCTCGCCGCCCATTCCGCCGTCAGGCTGTGCCCGTCCGCGGTGATGTCGTTTGGCGCCACATCGCGCACCAGCGGGCTGCCCGCTTCCGGCCGGTCGGCCACCAGCGGATGCAGCGGCGAAACCGCGACATAGGTGGGCGTGTCGCCAATCTCCGTGCGATCATAGCTGTAGCGCAGGCTGAACCGGTCGGACGGCTGCCAAAGCACGTCGGCGCGCATCGCTTGTCGGTCCTCGTCGCCCCAACGGTCAATTCCGGTGCCGGGGTTGCGGATGAAGCCGTCCTGCCGCTGCTTCACATAGGACAGCCGGGCCGCGATGGTGTCGCCCAGCGGAATGTTGACCGCCGCCTTGAAGCGCCGGTTGTCATAATTGCCGATCGTCACCTGACCTTTGAATCCGAAGTCGCCAAGGTCGGGTTTGCGGGTGATGAAGTTGATCGCGCCGCCGGTCGCGTTGCGGCCATAGAGCGTGCCCTGCGGGCCGCGCAGCACTTCGATCCGCTCCAGATCGGCAACCTCCATCGCCAGCCCTTGGCTGCGTGCGACATAGACGCCGTCCATATAGACCGCGACGCCGCCATCCTGGGTGATCTGGTCGTCCGCCAGTCCAACGCCGCGCATGAATATCTGCGTCGTGGCGGCATTGTTGGGAAATGGCGTCAGCTGCAGGTTGGGCACCTGCGCGCGCAGGTCGGTCAGTCCGCTTATGCCCTTATTCTCCAGGTCGCGGGCGCTAAACGCCGCTATCGAAATGGGCGTGTCCTGCAACGATTCCTCGCGCTTCTGCGCGGTGACGACAATCTCCTCGATCGCGCCATCCTGCGCCAGCGCCGGCGCCGGCGCGGCAGTCGAACTCATCAGCAAGGCGGCAATGGAACGGGCAAACAGGTGATTCGGCATATATCCTCCCCGGAAAAACATCAGCCTGGCGGGCGATTTGGCGCGCTTCTCCCCAGGCAGTTGCAAATCTACCTACTAGTCCGTAGGTAATGACGCAACTCTTTTCCATCCGCTGGATCATTCATGCAATCGACATTGCCTCCCCCCTCCTCCACCGCATAAGAACATGATGATGACCGTAACCAGACCGACCATCCGCCAGCCCCGCGGCGACGCCACCCGCATCCAGATTCTCGACGCCGCCGAACGCATCTTCGCCGACATCGGCTACGCCGCCGCCCGCCTCGATCACGTGGCGGAAGCAGTGGGAATCCGCCGCCCATCGATCCTCTATTATTTCCCTGGCAAGCAGCAGCTTTATGATGAAGTCGAAGCCGACATCTTCGCCTCCATGCACAGCTTCGTGCTCAACCGGACAGACGGCGTCACGGACCCGATGGAACGGTTGCTCGCCCTGCTCGACGCCTGGCTCGATTTCCTGGTAAGCCGCCCCACCGCTGCGCGGATCATCCAACGCCTCATCGCGGACTCCGCCGCCTACGGTAACAACCCAGTACGCTTCTCAGAATCCGCGCTCCAGGACCTGGAGGATGTCGTGGCTACCGGCGTTGCAAGCGGTCAGTTTCAGCCGGTCTCTGCGATGGTTCTGCTCAACACCGTCGCAGGCGGCGCTCTGCATTATGTCTGCAACGCCCATCAACTCGGCCCAACTCGCTCATACGATCCAGCGGCTCCCGCCCAGCTTACAGAATTCCGCTCAATGATGCACCGGCTGGCAAAGGCAGCGGTCGCGCCGCCGGGCTGATGGCGCGCCAGCCCCGACTACACTTGCCTCCACGAATGCCTTTGCGATAGTGGCTTCCGAATAGCGATCGCCACTGAGCGATTATCTCCCGTATATCCGTAAAAAAGGGCAAGGCGTTTCAGTGATGGTGAAGGCTGATTTTATTGTCATAGGGACAGGCGCTGGCGGCCTGGTAGGCGCAATCTCCGCCAAGCTGAACGGCCTCAACCCGCTGATCATCGAGAAAACCGCACATTGGGGCGGGACGAGCGCACTGTCTGGCGGCGGGGTCTGGATTCCCAACAACCACCTAATGCAGCGCGACGGGGTAGAAGATAGTTTCGACGCCGCCCTTGCCTATATGGAAGCCACCATCGGCGATGTCGGCCCGGCCAGCAGCAGCGAACGCAAGGCGGCCTATCTGAATGTCGGCCCGGAAATGGTAAAGGCTCTTGAGGCGCTGGGCCTGGGCTGGCGCCGTGCCCCCCGATATCCCGACTATCATCAGGACCAGCCCGGCGCGCGGGTAGGCCGCACGCTGGAAGGCGTGAGTTTCGACGGAAAGAAGCTGGGCAACTGGCTCAAGACCATGCGCAAGTCGGACCTCCCTTCGATGGTGATGAGCACCGATGACGCGCCCCAAATTCCAACCATGCTCCGGTCGCTCAAGTCATTTTGGGCCGCGATGCGCATGATGGGGCGGACGCTGGCGTGGCGCGCGCGCGGACGCGAGCCGCTGTCCATGGGAACCACGCTGGTGGCGCAGTTGATGGCCATCGCCCAACGGCTGGAAATCCCTGTCCTGCTGGACACCCCGCTCAAGTCCTTGATTCAGGAGGACGGCAAGGTGGTGGGCGTCGTAACCGGCCATGGTGAGACCGAACAACGGATCATGGCGCCACGCGGCGTGCTGCTGGCTACAGGCGGGTTCGCCAAGAACAGCGGTTACCGAAAGCTGTTTCAGGAAGTTGATGGTGAATGGAGCCCGGCAAGCCCAGGCGATACCGGCGACGGCCAGCGGATTGGCGCGGAAATTGGGGCTGAACTCGCCCTGATGGATGCCGCCACCTGGTATCCTGTATCAATCCTGCCGGATGGCACCATCAATGTCGGCATTTGGGAACGCACCTTGCCTGGGTCAATCATCGTGGACGCTTCCGGGCAGCGATATACGAACGAAGCGGCATCCTATGTCAATGCGGGCCGTGCAATGCTGGATCGCGACAAGACCGTGAGCGCAGTTCCCAGCTGGCTCATTTTCGACAATCGCTATCGCAGCCGTTATTTCTTTGGATCAACTCCTCCTGGCGTGAATGGCGAATTTCTGAAAAGCGGTTTCTTCATCAATGCGCCCACGCTCCATCAACTCGCCGATAAGTGCGGGATCAATGCGGACGGGCTGGAGCGAACGGTCCAACGGGTAAACAGCATGGCGATAAGCGGCGTCGATGAAGATTTCGGCCGTGGCGACAATGTCTACGATCAATATTATGGAGATCCTGGGAATCGGCCAAATCCATCCTTTGGTCCCATCGACAAAGCTCCCTTCTATGCCACGCGCTTTTATCCGGGTGACCTCAGCACCAAGGGAGGATTGATGGCGGATGAGCATGCCCGGGTCCTTCGCAAGGACGGCAGCGTCGTCGAAGGGCTTTATGCTGCGGGCAACTGCGCCGCTCCCGTCATGGGCAGAACCTATCCCGGCGCAGGCGCAACGCTTGGCCCGGCCATGGTATTTGCATGGATCGCCGGCCAACATGGTGCGTCTAGCGCTGGGTGAACCCTTCCGCCCGGATCGCTGTATGCTCACGCGCCGCCCGACGACCCTGCTATCGTAACCCGCCTTCGCTAAAATCCTTCGCGCTACAACAGGCGGCGATGGGCGTGGCATCAGCATGGATCAGCTTATGCATGCGTTGCGCAAGCAAACGGGGGCACCCACCTTTAGTGAGCGCGTTCCCCCGAAACTATCGCGATCCAGCTTTAGCTGTCAGGACCCAGATCTGGCACCCATCCCGCGCCGTTGATGTGCGCGCCCCCATCGACGAACAATGTACTACCTGTAAGGTAGCGCGCGTCTTCGCTGGCCAGGAATAATGCAACGCCCCCGATATCTGCCTCTGGATCACCCATGCGGCCCATCGGATTGCCTGCGGTGGTAGCGGCTGCGATCTCTGGTTCGGCCTTCTGGAATTCCCGGTATCCGGCGGATACGGCGGCGGGGCAGATGATGTTGGCACAGATGCCGTAGCCCGCCCATTCCCGCGCGGCACTGCGGGTGTAAGCGCGAAGCGCTTCCTTGCCGACATTATATTCGGCGGTCCCCATATGCGCATTGACGCCATTGAGCGACCCGATGTTGATGATGCGGCCCCAATGTCGGCTGCGCATGTGCGGGAAAGCTGCCTCCATCGACCATTTCGCGGCGTAAAGGCACATGTTCATGCAGGATTCGAATTGCGCGTCGGACAGCGTTTCGATGCGCTGCACTCCTCCGCCGCTAAACGCATTGTTGACCAGCACATCGACAGAACCGAAGCGATCTACACAGGCCTGAACGGCACCGACCACATCGTCCCGCACCGTAACATCACATTTACGGAAATCAGCTTCCACACCGAGACCGCGCAATTCCTCCACAACCTGCACGCCCTTATCGGCATTGAAGTCAGCCACCAGGATAGACCCGCCCTCCTGGGCAAATCGCAACGCGATGCCCCGGCCAATTCCGTCCGCCGCTCCGGTAATTAGCGCCGCACGCCCGGCAAGCCTATTTCCCACGCTCATACGTCGATCTCCTGCATCTGTGATGTCGCTCCCGAGCAAGGTCGAGTAACGGATGGCGATTGTCAACAATCTGCGAATATGATGTATCGTTCAGCGCGATGCCCTCGGGCGAGTGTCGAGCAAGGCCCGACAGAGGCAGAAGGACCATGATTTGATGACAGGTGAGAATGAAGTTCAACGCCCGGTGGCGCTAGTCACCGGGGCGACGCGCGGAATCGGCCGGGCAATAGCGATCGCCCTTGGCCGCGCCGGTTTTGCAGTCGCGGTGACCGGGCGCACCATGGCGGAAGGCACGGGGCGCATGGACAGCATGGGTAGCACGCCCGTTCCGGGCAGCGTCGCATCGACCGTGGCAGCGATAGAAGCGGCGGGCGGCCAGGCGATGGGTGCCCGGATCGACCTTCTCGATCGCGAATCCATCGATTCAGGCGTCGCGGCGGTGCTCGACCGCTGGGGTAGGATCGACGTGCTGGTGAACAACGGCATCTATCAGGGGCCGGTCATCCTGCAACCGGTAATGGAAGCCGCGTTGGAGGACGCCGAACGCGCAATCACAGGCAATTTCATCAACCAGTTTTACCTTAGCCGCATCGTGCTGAAGACTATGATCGCGCAGGGATCAGGGCGGATGATCTTCATGACCACATTGTCGTCGGCAGAACCCGCCGCCAAAGCTGCCGGGGTCGGGTTGTTCTACCTTGCGCCCAAGGCAGCGTTTAATCGCATCCCGGACCACATTAATTTTGAACATGGCAAGGACGGGATCAGCGCCTTTTTGATCGAGCCGCGCTTTACGATGACGGACACATTGCGTGCTGCGATGGGCGACGATGCAGATTCGATCGGAAAGGGTGAAGCTGCGCGTGATCCTGAGGAAACTGCACAGACCGTAGTTTGGTTGGCGAGCGATGTGGATGCGCCGAAATATGCGGGGCCGGAAATGATCAATGCGCCGGATTTCCTTTCGGAACGAGGAATTTTGGCGCGGGAATGCATGAAGGAAGCATAGGTTTGTAGCGGTTTTCAGATAATGGGTCGGCAGTCGTTCGTTTCGCTGCCGATCCGATTATTGCTGGCTTATTTCCGTGCCTCCAGCCGGACCGGGCCTACCCAACCGGCGGGGACGGGTTGGAGTTTTTTGTACACCGCGTCGTTGGGATTGATCATCCCGTTTTGCAGCACATTGGCGACGACCACGGTCAGGGCGTTGGCGCCCGGCTTGAGAGCCGGGGTCAGGTCGACCCGGAAGGGCGCGGCGATGACCGGTTGCAGGGTGCGGCCATTGACCGTCACGGTCGCGATGTCGTGCACTTGACCGAGGTCGAGCGTGACCCTGGTCCCGGCGGCCAGCCAGCCCGGATCGACGGTGAAGGATCGGCTATAGCTTGCCTGACCCGCGAAACCGGCCAGTTCGGGGACTTCGCGCCAGTCCTTGAGCGACACTGAACCAAAGTCGCGGGTAAAGGGCTTGCGCATGACATGCCCCTTGACCGACAGCGACCAGCCGGAGATGGGCAGGTCCGCCGAAGCGATGAGGGCGGGCTCGGCAACCGTCCGGGGCTGCGTTTTCGGATCGAGGACAAGGAGCGCGCTTTCCCCCGCCGCCAGCGTCAGCGGCACGCGGGTCGCCCCATCAACCGCACCCGCAGATTGCGCCGATATGCTGCCGTCCATCGCGTCCCAGCGCGTCACGCCGCCAATGCCCGGCAGCGATATGTTGACGTTCCGGGCGGCGTCGGCGCGGTTGTGAAGGAAGGTCGCGGTGCGTCCGTCGACCCGCCGTTGCACAAAGACCAGGTCGCTGGCGTCGCCGCCAAAACTGAGGTTCGCGGGCACGGAGGCTGCGCGGAGCGCCGCTGAAACTTCGCCCGCTGGCACGACCTTTGCCCCGGCCTTGAGAGCGGCGGCGACAGCCTTGCGGACGCGGGCGTCCCGCGCCTTTGCGTCCGCCAGCCCTTCGTCACGGCTGGGCGCGCGGTCGGTGAAGATGACCGGCAGGCCGGATTTCGCCATGGCGGCAATCGCCTCCGCCGTGTCGGCGCGAATGCCATCGACAGGCGGCAGGACGAGCGCGCCGTAGCGTTGGCCGCCCCTGGACAAGAGCTGCCGCCCCTTCACTTTCGCCTGCGCGATGGAGTCGGGATTGATGCGGTCGAAGTCATAGCCGCTGGCAAGGAACGCCTTTTCCGCCGCCTGCTTGCCAGCGCCATCATCTTCTATGCCGACATAATAGCCGTAACGACCGTAGAAATAGGCGACGGGCACCACAGCCTCACCCGCCTGCAATACGGACTGGAGACGGCCGATATAGGCGGCCAGCGTCTTCATGCCGGGCCAGACCGGATTGGTTTCATTGATCGGCCCGCTGAACCCCAGGGCGAAGGGGCTGGGCTGGAAGGCGTGCCAGCCGGGCCAGTCTTCGGCATGGAAACGGTAGTTCATGCCGTGCATGATGATGCTGTTGACGCCGCCCGACAGGATGGTGTCCGCGCGGCGGCGCATTTCGCCGGGCGTCACGTCATAGGGCCGGTCTTTCCACGCGAAACTTTCGGCCGATATGATGGGCCGCCCGTAAAGATGAGCGGCGGAACGGGCGAAGCGCATGAACAGGGGATCGCCGCCATGGGGCAGATCCTCCGTTTCTGGAATATCGGCCAGGCCATAGCCGCGGATGATGTCGAACGCGCCGCCATGCGCCTGAAACTTTGCCTTCAACCCATGGGCATGGTTCCATGCCACGAAAGGTTCGATGAACCCGGCGAACATCATGTCGGACACGGTGCGGCGATAATCGGCGCGCACCCGTTCCGCCAGGTCGCTGGCCGATGTGTCGAAATAGGGGGGCGAATAATGTTCGTCCCACGCCTGCATCCAGCCGGGCTGCACGACGAAGGGGAGATAGGGGGTCAGGTCATATCCCCTGCGCTTGCGGAATTCGTCGAGAAGTTGCGGACCCCATTGGATGTCCTGCATCAGTTCCAGGCTGTCGACGAAGGTCGATCGCAGCCCGGTCGGGTTCCTGCCCAAAGGCGCGCCGACGCGCGCGGCGTGCGCGGCGAAGGCGGTCGGGTCCATATGATCCAGGATCAGTTGCGGCCCCTGCCCCGCCGCGCCCAGCACGCCGACATCGGCGGCATATTGGCGAAAGACGAAGACCTGCCAGTCGCCCGGCGGCGGCGTCCAGTCGAGCGTGCCGTCGTCGTTCAGCCGGTCGGTCAGCACAATGCGGCTGGCCGGGTCCAATGTGCCCGAAGTCAGCACGTCGCTCCACGGAGAGATCGTCAGGCCCATGGCGCCAGGGCGCTTCACAAGATCGGGCGCGCTGCCCTTCATCGCGACGACGGCAACCGTCCGGGCGCGGGCATCAAGCCGCTTGCCCCAGTCGGCGACCTTTGGGTCCTTGACGCGCGCGTCGAGGAAGTTGAGCGCACCCAGCCGCCGCGTCCGTTTTGGCAATGTCACCTTGATGGGGCCGGATTGACCGCCCTTCACCTCGGTACGGGCCATGCTGAGTTCGGTGAACGCCTTTTCCGGGGGAATGGCAAAGCCGCCGCCCGACGGCCAGGAGGACCCAAGCGTATAGTCCAGCGTCAGGCCCGCCGCCTTTGCCGCTTCCCCCGCTATACGCAAATGGGCGAAGAAACTGGGTTCGCCATAATTGTTTACGGCGACCTTTTCTTCCGGGGTCAAGGTCACGAAACCGGGGGTGAACGACGCCACTTCCGCGCCGCCAAAGCCATTGTCCGCCATCAGCCGGACTTCCCGCGTCAATTCCGCGTCGGTGACGGCGTCGCCCGGCCACCACCAGCGCAGACGGGGCCGCGCCTCGACAGCCGGGGTCTTGAACCCGTCTTCAAGGGTCTGCGTCCAGCCTGTCATGACTGTCGTGGCGAACATCGCCGTTGCGGCGAGCAAACCGCCCATTGCCCTGCTGTTCAAAATGTCGCCTCCAAATTGATCGGTTGCGTTCAATAAAACATAAGGCGCCAGTGAACGCCAGAGCAGGCTGAACAATCATTGCGCGTAGGAAACCAACCGCAGGAACATTGCGGATCGTTACGGCTTGATATCGCAACCGCCAGAATGGGGAGCAAGCGTGTGAATCGATGGCAATGGGCAATCGCGCTGCTCACGCGCCGAATGTGGTTTCGGGCATCGCTTTTTTGCCTGTTCGCCGTGGCGCTGGCACTGGCAGGCGCGCTGATCGGAGAGGCGATTTCCTACGATTTCGCAACGAAGATCGGCGCGACGGCGGTGGACAATATTCTGAACGTGCTGGCCACCAGCATGTTGGCGGTCACGACATTTTCCCTGACGGCAATGGTGTCCGCCTATGCCGGGGCGACCAGCAACATCACCCCGCGCGCCGTGCAACTGCTGGTCGATGATGTGACGGCGCAAAATGCGCTCGCGACCTTTCTTGGCAGCTTCCTGTTCGCGATCGTGGGGATCATCGCACTGTCGACCGGAATTTACGGCGAAACCGGCCGCGTCATCCTGTATGCGGGGACGGTTCTGGTGATCGTGGTGATCGTCATCACATTTCTGCGATGGATTGAGCATATCACCCGATTTGGCCGGGTCGGCGATACCATCGACCGAGTGGAAAGGGCCGCGACCGCCGCAGCAGGCGCGATGGGGCAAGGGTTATGTTTTGGACCGCGCCCGGCAGAGCCTGTCCCCGATGGCGCGACCCTGATCCGCCATTCCAAAATCGGTCGCGTGACCCATGTCGATACCGACGCCATCGCCAAAGTGGCTGACGAAACTGGCGCGCCTGTCATGCTGACCGCCCTGCCCGGCAATGTGATCGAGCCGTGGCGTCCGCTGGCCTGGACCGCGGCCACGCTGGATGACAAGTTGGAGGAGTGCATAAGGGAGGCATTCACCATTTCGCACAATCGGGCCTATGATCATGATCCCCGGTTTGGCCTGGTCGTGCTGTCCGAAATCGGATCGCGGGCGCTGTCCCCGGCGGTGAACGATGGCGGGACTGCCATCGCCGTATTGGAAGCGGGCACCCGCGTCCTGGCCGCGATGCTTCGCCTGGAGGCTGAGCCCAAGGAGGAAGGGGAGAAGGAGAAGCAAACGGGCGTGCGCGTCCCGCCATTCGCATTTTCAGACCTGCTGGAAGACCTGTTCCACCCCATCGCGCGTGATGGCGCGGGGTCGGTCGAAGTCGGCATCCGTCTGCAAAAGTCACTCGCGGCGCTGCAGGTGATTGCGCCCGAAGCGCGATCCGACTGCCGGGACGCAGCGCGCGATGCCCTGGAGCGGGCCTGCGCGGCATTGACCAGCGAAAAGGATCGGGAACGGGTGAAGCGCGTCCACTATCGATTCTGGCACGGCGGCCTGGACGCGGGAAGTTCGCGTCCAGGCTGAGCGATCCCCTTCCCCTTCAGTGGGCGGCGGGTAGTGCTTCCGCGTCCATTTTGTCGTGCGTGGCGAAGCGTTCGACCATCGACGCGCTAGCCTCATTCAGGCCCACGACTTCGACGACCGTGCCCGCTCGGCGGAATTTCAGGACGGCCTTGTCAAGCGTGCCCACCGCCGAAATGTCCCAGAAATGCGCGGCGCTGACGTCGATGATGACGCGGTCGAGCGGTTCCTTGTAATCGAAGGACGAGGTGAAACTGTCTGCCGAGGCAAAGAACAGCTGACCCGCGACGCGATAGGTGCGCGCCTTGCCATCGGCGGACAGGTCGGAGCTGACCGTGAAAAGCCGCTTCACCTTGCTGGCGAAGAACAGCCCCGACAGGATGACGCCCGCAAGCACGCCTTGGGCAAGGTCACGTGTCCACACGACGATGACGACCGTTGTGATCATCACCACAGAAGACTGCCAGGGATGGTGGCTAATGTCCCGGATCGAACGCCAGCTGAAGGTGCCGATGGAGACCATGATCATGACCGCGACGAGCGCTGGCATGGGAATACGCGCGACCAGCGGGCCAAGAACGACGATCAGGAACAGCAGGAACGCACCCGCGACGAAGGTCGACAGGCGGGTCGATCCGCCCGATTTCACATTGATGACCGACTGGCCGATCATGGCGCAACCGCCCATGCCGCCCAGGAATCCGGTCACGAAATTGGCGATGCCCTGCCCCTTCATTTCCCGACGCTTGTCCGAACCGGTGTCGGTCAGGTCGTCCACGATCTGCGCCGTCAGCATCGATTCCAGCAGGCCCACCGCCGCCATCGTCAGCGAATAAGGCAGGATGATCTGCAACGTTTCCAGCGTCAGCGGCACGTTGGGGATGAGGAAGGTCGGCAGGGACGACGGCAGGTTGCCCATGTCGCCGACCGTGTTGACGTTCAGCCCGCCATAGATGGCCATGATCGTCAGGATGATGATCGCCACCAGCGGCGAAGGCACGGCTTTGGTCAGCCGGGGGAACAGATAGATGATGGCAAGGCCACCGGCGACCATCGCATAGGTGACCCAGGTCACGCCCGTCAGTTGGGGAAGCTGGGCAATGAAGATCAGGATCGCGAGCGCGTTGACGAACCCGGTGATGACCGAACGCGACACATATTGCATCAACAGGTCCAGCCGCAGGAAACCGGCTGCGACCTGGACGACGCCCATCAGGACCGTGGCGGCGAACAGATACTCGATGCCATGCGTGCGAACCAGCGGGGTGACCAGGACCGCAACGGCAGCGGTCGCGGCGGAAATCATGCCAGGACGGCCACCCACGAACGCCGTAATGACGGCGATGGAGAAAGAGGCATAGAGGCCGACGCGGGGATCGACCCCGGCGATGATCGAAAAGCCGATGGCTTCCGGTATCAGCGCCAGGGCGACGACGATCCCGGCAAGGATGTCCGCGCGCGGATTTACGAACCATTCGCGTTTCAGCGAGGCGATGGATGTCATTTCAAGGAACCTGCAGACTGGCTAGCGGGGCATCGCGGCGATGGCGCGGCGACTCTTCAAACTCGGAGAAGCGAAGCCCAATTTCGCTAATGGTTATCCCGGGGATAGGCGCCGGGCCGAGCCACCCGGCATTGCCGGGTCCAACGGATGGGCGGTCCCTAACCCGTGGGCGCATATGTCACAAGGTCAAAATGAGGATGAAGCGCCGTCCGGTGGTTCGATAATTCTGCATCCTTCGAAATTTGATTGACGGTTTTGAGGGGTAGTCATATTTCGATAATTATCGAACCAAGGATAGTCGATGGAACAGGACAAGGCTGTCGCAGCGCTCGCCGCGCTTGCGCAGGATACGCGGCTGTCGGTGTTCCGGCTGCTGGTGAAGGCTGGTCCCGATGGCATGATCGCGGGGTCGGTGGCAGAGGCGATGGGCGTTCCTCCATCGACCATGTCGCACCATCTGGCCAAGCTGGAGCAGGCGGGGCTGGTCACGTCATGGCGGACCAGTCGGCTGATCCATTATG
The DNA here is from genome assembly GCF_044987515.1 of Sphingobium sp. ZW T5_29. NCBI lineage: Bacteria > Pseudomonadati > Pseudomonadota > Alphaproteobacteria > Sphingomonadales > Sphingobiaceae > Sphingobium > Sphingobium sp. ZW T5_29. The sequence goes on along the minus strand of NZ_JBJDRM010000002.1, from coordinate 156,002 downwards.
CCGCGGACTATGCCGGGATGCAGGGCCTGCTCACATTCCTGATGGCGGATTGCTGTCAGGGTGACCCCAGCGCCTGTTCGGACATGGTGTCCGCAATCGCCTGCGCCCCCGTTGCGCAAGGAGCCTGATCATGACCGCTGATATCATCATCTACCACAATCCCGAATGCGGCACGTCGCGCAACGCGCTGGCGATGATCCGCAATGCAGGGGTCGAGCCGCATGTCGTCGAATATCTGAAAACCCCGCCTTCGCGCGCAATGCTGGAAAGCCTGATCGCGCGCGCCGGGATCGGCGCCCGCGCCCTGCTGCGTGAAAAGGGCACGCCTTATGCCGAACTGGGCCTGGGCGATGAAAGCCTGTCCGACGGCGCGCTGGTCGATGCGATGATGGCCCACCCTATCCTGATCAACCGCCCGCTGGTCGTGTCGCCGCTGGGCGTGAAGCTGTGTCGCCCGTCGGAAGAGGTGCTGGACCTGATCCCCGCAGCACAGCGCGGGGCTTTTGCGAAAGAGGACGGCGAACCGGTGGTCGACGAGGCTGGCCAGCGCGTGGGCGGTGGCGACGCCGCGCAGGGGACCAACCGCTGATGACCGCGACCAGCCGACCGCGACTGTCGTTCATCGACCGATATCTTACCTTGTGGATATTCCTTGCCATGGCGATGGGCGTCGCATTGGGATCCATGATCACGGGGTTGCCCGACGCCATCAACCGCCTGTCATGGGGCACGACCAATATCCCCATCGCCATCGGCCTGATCCTGATGATGTACCCGCCGCTGGCCAGGGTGCGTTACGAGGAATTGCCGCGCGTGTTCGAGGACAAGCGGGTGCTGGCGATGTCCCTGATCCAGAACTGGATCATCGGCCCGGTGCTGATGTTCGCCCTGGCCATCATCTTCCTGCGCGACGAGCCGGAATATATGACCGGCCTGATCCTGATCGGCCTGGCGCGATGCATCGCCATGGTCATCGTCTGGAACCAGTTGGCCAAGGGCGACAATCAATATGCGGCTGCTCTGGTTGCGTTCAATTCGATCTTTCAGATCCTGTTTTTCAGCGTTTACGCCTGGTTCTTCCTGTCCGTCCTTCCGCCGCTGTTCGGTCTGGAAGGGAGCGTCATCGATGTCAGTTTCTGGACCATCGCAGAAGCGGTCGGCATCTATTTGGGCATTCCATTCCTGGCGGGCTATCTGACCCGCAAATGGCTGGCCGCGGCCAAGGGGCGGGACTGGTATGAGGGCGTGTTCCTGCCCAGGATCGGTCCGGTCACGCTGATCGCCCTGCTGTTCACCATTGTCGCCATGTTCAGCCTGAAAGGGAGCGAGATCGTGACATTGCCGGGCGACGCCATTCGCATCGCCATCCCCTTGAGCATCTATTTCGTGGTGCAGTTCACGATCAGTTTCGCCATGGGCAAGCTGATCGCCAGCGACTATCCGCGCACCACAGCGGTCGCGTTCACGGCGGCGGGCAATAATTTCGAACTGGCCATCGCCGTCGCCATCGCCGCCTATGGGCTGGCGTCGCCGGTCGCCTTTGCAGCCGTCATCGGGCCGCTGGTCGAGGTGCCGGTGCTGATCCTGCTGGTGAACGTCGCCTTCTGGTTCGGGCGGCGCTGGTTCCCCGATAGCGTGCCCGTGGGGAAACAGATATGAATGCGATGGCGGCGCCTTATTTCTGAGCATGGGCGCAGACGGGGATATCGATCGATCAAGAAGGCGTTATGCAAGACGCGCAAGTCGCGTGTATGACAAGTCAATTCTGCTGATCCCCCGGTGCCCCCATGCTTGAATCGATGACGCCCCCCCGGAAAGATCGCGCTGGCGACGATCTGGACTTTTTGACCGGCGGTGGGGAGATGGGCGCGCGCATCAGGGCGCATGACTGGTCGAAAACGGCGCTGGGACCGCCCGAAACCTGGCCGCAATCGCTGCGGTCCGCCCTGTCGATATGCCTTCATTCCAGCTTTCCGACCGCCATTTACTGGGGGCTGGACCTGCATATTCTCTACAATGACGCGTGGGCGCCCATTCCTGCCGAGCGGCATCCGGGCGCCCTGGGTCGGCCCGCGAGGGAAGTGTGGACCGACATCTGGGACGTTGTCGGCCACCAGTTCGAACAAGTGCGCCGGACCGGCGAAGGCTATGCGACATATGACCAGATGTTGCCGATGGTCAGGGCGGGCGTCGCTCAGGAAACCTACTGGAATTACAGCTTCACGCCGATCCGCGGCGAAGATGGCACGGTTGCCGGTGTCTTCAACCAGGGGCATGAAACAACTGCGCGCATCATGAGCGAGCGACGCGCGCTGGCCGAGCGCGAGCGATTGCGGCGCATGTTCGACCAGGCCCCCGGTTTCATGGCGATGCTGCAGGGCGAGGAGCATATATTCGAGCTGGCGAACGATGCCTACATCAGGCTGATCGGCCGCGCCGACGTGCTGGGCAAATCGGTGCGCGAAGCCCTGCCCGATGTGGAGGGGCAAGGCTATTTCGAGTTGCTGGACAAAGTCTATGAATCCGGGGAACCCTATGTCGGCAGCGCGGTCCCGGTCGAGTTGCAGCGCACCGACGGCGAACCTGTCGAACGCCGTTTCGTCGACATTGTCTATCAGCCGATCACCGACGCACAGGGACAGGTCACAGGTATTTTCGTCGAAGGGTCCGACGTTACCGAGCGGGTCGACGCGGAAGCGCGGCTTCGCGACCTGAATGAAACGCTGGAACGACGCGTCGCCGATGCGCTGGCGGAACGCAAGGTGTTCGCCGACCTGTTCGAAACCACCAGCGCGCTGGTGCAGATACTGGACCGCGATTATAAATTCCTGGCCATCAACGCCGCATCCACGGATGAATATCAACGCATATTCGGCGTCAGGCCTGCTGCTGGCGACAATGTGCTGACATTGCTGGAAAATACACCCGCCCGTGACGGGATCGAGGCGCTGTGGGCGCGCGTGCTGGCGGGAGAGGATTTCAACCAGCTTTCGGAATTCACCTATCTGGACGGTGGACGCCACTGGTACGACATGAAGTTCGCCCCCGTGCGGTTGCCGGACGGAGAGATTATCGGCGCAAGCCTGTTCGGATATGATGTCACCGCGCGCGTCCATGAACAGGAGCGACTGGCCAAGGCCGAAGCCGCCCGCCGGGAAGCGGACGCCCTGTACCGCGCCTATTTCGAAAATACGGCCGAAGCGCTGTTCGTGATTGGCGTGGGCGACGATGGCGGCTTCACGATCGAAGAGCTTAATCCCGCGCATGAGGCGCTGACCGGCCTGAGGACCGCAGAGCTTCGCGGCAAGCCGCTGGATCAGCAGCTTCCTACCGACGTCGCCGCGCAGGTTGCCGCCAAATATGAGCGGGCGGCCACTTCGGCGGAGCCCATCAGCTATCGCGAGATCGTGGACCTGCCCGGCGGCAGGCGGCATTGGGACACGGTGCTGGTGCCGGTCATGGGCGATAACGGCCGCGTCAACCGGATCATCGGCAGTTCCCGCGACGTGACGGCGCGCGTCCAGGCGGAAGAACAGCTGCGGCAGAGCCAAAAGCTGGAAGCGATGGGCAGCCTGACCGGTGGCGTGAGCCATGATTTCAACAATCTGCTCACCCCGATCATTGGCGCATTGGACCTGTTGCAGCGCCGGGGGGTGGGCGGCGAACGGGAGCAGCGCCTGATCGACGGCGCGCTGCAGTCGGCAGAACGTGCGCGCGTGCTGGTCCAGCGCCTGCTCGCTTTCGCCAGGCGGCAGCCGCTGCAGGCCGTCTCCGTCGATGTAAGAGAGCTTGTTCAGGGCATGGCCGACCTGATCGCATCGACGACCGGACCGCAGATCAAGGTGGTGGTTGATGTCAAAAGCGACCTGCCGGGCGCGCTGGCCGATCCCAATCAGCTGGAAATGGCGCTGCTCAATCTGGCGGTGAATGCGCGTGATGCGATGCCGGAGGGTGGGACTTTGCGCATTTCGGCGGTCAGCGCGGAGGTGGAACCGGGCCATGTGGCGAACCTGTCGCCGGGGTCCTATGTGCGGCTGTCGGTGGCGGACACGGGGATCGGCATGGATGCCGAAACGCTGAAGCGTGCGATCGAGCCATTTTATTCGACCAAGGGCGTGGGCAAGGGAACAGGCCTGGGGTTGAGCATGGCGCACGGGCTGGCGGCGCAGCTGGGCGGCGCACTGACGATCGCGAGCGAGCCGGGGCTGGGCACCAACATAGAATTGTGGCTGCCCGCTGGCGGCACGCCCGTTCCTGTTCAGTCGGATAATGGCCCGGCATTGCAGCTAAAGCGCAAGGGCACCGTCCTGCTGGTCGATGACGAAGCCTATGTCCGGGCGAGCACGGCCGACATGCTGATAGAATTGGGGTTCGAGGTGGTGGAGGCAGGATCGGCAGAAGATGCGATCGACCGCCTGTCGGCGGGACTGTCGCCCGACCTGATCGTGACCGACCATCTGATGCCGGGCCGTTCGGGCAGCGATCTGGCGATGGAAGTGCGGGGCCGCTGGCCGCATTTGCCCGTGCTTTTGATGTCTGGCTATGCCGAGACCGATGGCGTCGCGCCCGATCTGGCACGATTGGTCAAGCCGTTCCGGCAGGCCGATCTGGCCGCCTATGTTGCCGAACTGACGGGTGCGTGACGGCGTGTAGCTGTGCCTGACGTGCGCAGTTTTCGTCAATCGAACGGTATCGGTCGAATATTGACCTGACAAGATAGCTGGCGTAAAGCATGCCAACATCACCGGCATGCGGGCTGGGATCATAAGAGGAAGATCGTTGATGAAAAGGCTTCGCACCATCCTGTTGACCGCAGTCATCGGCACCGCCCTGACGCCCGCCATCTCACTGGCGCGCGAAGCTGCGTCCAACGCTGAGCGCCGCGCTGCCGACACGCTTTCCAAAATGACGCTGGAGGAAAAGATCCAGCTGCTCCACGGCCCGATGCCGGGGCTTATTCCCGCCGCCAAGCGATCGGTGGGCCTGACCGTGGGCGCGGGCTTTATTGAAGGCGTGCCGCGCCTGGGCATTCCCACGCTGGTCGAATCGGACGCGAGCCTGGGTGTTTCCAACCTGATGGACATGCGTAAGGGCGATGTGGCTACGGCCCTGCCGTCCGGCCTGTCGCTGGCGTCGAGCTGGGACCCGGACATCGCACGCGCAGGCGGGGCGATGATCGGGTCGGAAGCGCGCGCCAAGGGTTTCAACGTCATGTTGGTGGGTGGCGTCAACCTGGCCCGCGATCCGCGCGGTGGCCGCAATTTCGAATATCTGGGCGAAGACCCGCTGTTGGGCGGTGAACTGGTCGGCGCACAGATTGCAGGCGTGCAGTCGAACAACATCATCGGCACGATCAAGCATTTCGCGCTGAACCCGCTGGAAACCGGGCGCAACATCCATTCGGTCAACATGGACGAGGGCGCGATGCGCGAAAGCGACCTGCTGGCGTTCCAGATCGGCATTGAAAAGGGCGCTCCAGGCTCCATCATGTGCGGCTACAACCGGGTCGAGGGGGAGTATGCGTGCGAAAACGCCTTCCTGCTGACGGACGTGCTGCGCCGCGACTGGGGCTATAAGGGCTATGTCATGTCCGATTGGGGGGCGGTCCATTCGACCGAAGCGCTGGTCAAGGGGCTGGACCAGCAATCGGGCGAGCAGCTGGACAAGAAACGCTATTTTTCGACGGAGCTGGTCAAGGCGCTGGACGAAAAGCGTATCCCGGTGTCGGCGGTGGACAGGGCGGCCCGCCGGATTCTGTATTCCATCTACGCCCATGGCGTTGCCGACAACCCGCTGCAACCGGGCCAGGCGATCGACTATGACGCCAATGCCAAGGTCGCGCAGCAGGCCGCCGAGGCCGGGATCGTGCTGCTGCGTAACGAAGGCGGCATCCTGCCGCTGGCATCGAGCGTACGCTCCATAGTGGTGGTCGGCGGCAATGCGGACGCAGGCGTGCCCAGCGGTGGCGGATCGAGCCAGGTCGCACCCGTTGGCGGGCTGAAGCGCGTCACGCCCGGCGCGCCCAGAGGTCCGGCAGCAGGCTTTGCCCGTCGCGGCTATGGCGGCACCGCGCCGCTGGACGCACTGCGCGCCGAATTCCCCAATGCCAAGGTCAGCTTTGTCGATGGCAAGGACCCTGTCGCGGCAGCGGCAGCAGCCAAGGCGGCGGACATGGCCATCGTCTTTACCGAGAAATATTCGACCGAAGCGGTGGACCATGCCGACCTGTCGTTGGGCGAAGGGCAGGATGCGTTGATCGACGCCGTTGCCGACGCCAATGCGAAAACCGTCGTCGTCCTGCAGACCGGCAACCCGGTGCTGATGCCGTGGCAGGCGAAGGTGCCCGCCATCCTGTCCGCCTGGTATGGCGGCCAGCGGGGCGGCGACGCCATCGCGCGCATCCTGTCAGGCAAGGTCAATCCTTCGGGTCATCTGCCCATGACCTTCCCCGCTTCGGTGGATCAACTGCCCAATCCGAAGCTGCCGGGGTCGGACATTCCCCCCGCCGACAAGGAAACGCGCGCTGTCTACGGCCTTCAGGCGGGATTGCAGCCCTATGATGTGTCGTTCCCGGAAGGGTCGGACGTGGGCTATCGCTGGTTCGACAAGAAGGACCTGAAGCCGCTTTATCCCTTTGGCCATGGGCTGAGCTACACCGCTTTCCGCTATGATGGGCTGAAGGTCACCGGCGGCAAGACGCTGGCCGTGCGTTTTACGGTGACCAACACGGGCGACCGGCAGGGTGCAGATGTGCCGCAGGTCTATGTCACCCGTCCCGGCAAGGCCAAGCGCCTGATCGGTTGGGGCAAGCCCGACCTGAAGCCCGGTGAAAGCCGCGAAGTGACCGTGACAGCCGACCCGCGCGTGCTGGCCGATTTCGATGCCAAGGCGCAGCGGTGGGTCGTGCCCGCCGGTACGGTGCAGGTGGAGGTCGGAACCTCTGCCGAAAATCCGGTGCTGACGGGGACGGCGCGCCTGTCGCGGATCACGCGCAAGCCCTGACCCGGACTGGCGCGCGCCATGCCATCATGAAGCATGGGGCGCGCCATCCGGCACAGGCGGTTCAGCCCGCGACCTGCCCGCCGTCCACCGACAGGGTGATGCCCGTGACGTTGCAGGCATCCGCCGATGCCAGATAGGCGACGGCGCCCGCAATTTCCTGTGGCGCGGACATCTTGCCCGTCTTGGGCGCGAGGCGCGCGATCTTGTTGAAGTCCAGCCATTCGGGCATCGACGTGACGGAGCTGGTGAGCGGCGTATCGACGCCGCCAGGGCAGATTGCGTTCACGCGCAAGCCCCGGTCGGCATATTCGACCGCCATCGATCGGGTCAGTCCGTTCACCCCCGCTTTCGCAGCGCAATAGGCAGCCGCGAACGGCACGCCCGCCAGCGATGACGCCGACGACATGTTGACGATATTGCCGCCGGTCGCCAGCAGGTGGGGCGTGGCATATTTGCTGACGAAGAAGACCGCGTTCAGATTGATTTTGATGACGCGTTCCCACCGGTCGACCGGATATTCATCCGCCCGTGACCAGTCCATGATGCCAGCATTGTTAACCAGTATATCCAGCTTGCCGAGCTTTTCGACGGCCTGGGCGACCAGGCTTTCGCAATCGGCTGGATCGGCGGCGTCGAAACGAACGGGATAGGCGCGCACCCCGTTCGCCGCGGCAATCGCCTGCGCGAGGGCGGTGGCTCCGTCCAGGTTGATATCGGCTACAACAATGTCAGCGCCTTCGGATGCCAGCCGTTCAGCCGTTGCCTTGCCGATGCCCGAAGCCGCGCCTGTCACTAGCGCGCATTTGCCCTTGAAACGATCCATTTCCTCACCTTTCCCATCGCCTTGGCGCGGTCGCAGTCGACCCCGCCGATAATGCGTAGCTTATGATCGGCCACATTACGCATATCTGCCCCCTGACGACAATTGGTCATGATAAGGCGTGCCGTCATCGGCCTTTGCGTCGGTCGGGCATTAACCCTTTCACGAACAGTCGGAAATCCCTACACTGCGGAAAGAATATAACGAGGTCGAGATGGCGGGTCAGTCTGATGAGCGAAGGGTTTTCGCAACGTTTACATGATCGCCAGCGGCGGCTGCTCAAGGCGAAGATGCTTCATCCCCGCCTTGGCATGGTGGAAATACTGGTGCGCGACGTGTCCGAACAAGGGATCGGCGGCAAATGCACGTCCGATATCGGGCCGGGCGATCAGGTGGTAATCTATCTGGCCGACTGTCCCGGTGCAGCCGGCACGATAGCCTGGCGGAACGGACAGGCATTTGGCGTTCGGTTGAATGACGCGATCGACCCATCCGTCGTCAAGAGTCCGCCTCAGCAGGAAACGCCTGTAGCGGCGCATGAGGTTCCCAAGCCGTTTCGCCCGACGGTCAGCACTAAAAGGCCCGGTTTCGATCGGCGGCGCTCTGGCCCGAAAACGGGATCCGACTGGGTCTGACCCCGGCGGGGCGTGATGCACGCTATCCCAACAGCGACGGGCAACCTGATCGCTTTTATCGATCAATATGACCTAATCTTACCGTTTCCGACATGGGACGGCAGGGTTTAGCCTCTGGGCCATCATGCAAGAGGAGAACCGTGCCATGGACGCAAAATCAGGCGGAAGCCCGCTTTCCTGCCCGATGAAGGAGCCGGGAGCGCTGCGGTCGTTGCTGGGCCGAACGAGTCGCGATTGGTGGCCCAATCAATTGTCGCTGGAGATACTGCATCAGAATGGCGCGCACGCCAGCCCGATGGGCGAATCCTTCGATTATGCGTCGGAGTTTCAGTCGCTCGACTATGAAGCGGTCAAGCGCGACCTGCATGCGCTGATGACCGACAGCCAGCCCTGGTGGCCTGCCGACTATGGTCATTACGGCCCCTTCTTCATCCGCATGGCATGGCACAGCGCGGGCACTTACCGCACGGGCGATGGCCGGGGCGGATCATCTTCGGGGGGGCAGCGCTTTGCCCCGCTCAACAGTTGGCCCGACAATGCCAATCTGGACAAGGCCCGCCGTTTGCTGTGGCCGATCAAGCAGAAATATGGTCGCAAGCTGTCCTGGGCTGACCTGATGATCCTGACCGGGAATGTCGCCATCGAATCCATGGGTGGGCCGATTTTCGGCTTCGGCGGCGGGCGCGAGGATGTCTGGGAACCGGAAAAGGACATTTACTGGGGCACGGAAGAACAATGGGTCGGCCATGCCGACAATCAGACCCGCATCCAGCCGGACAAGGACATGGTGCTGGAAGATCCGCTGGCGGCGATCCAGATGGGCCTTATCTACGTCAACCCTGAAGGCCCCGGCGGCAATCCCGACCCGTTGCAGTCGGCCCGCGACATTCGGGAAACTTTCGCTCGCATGGGCATGGACGATGCAGAAACGCTGGCGCTGACCGCTGGCGGCCACACATTCGGCAAGGCGCATGGCGCGGGCGACGCGGCCAAGATTGGCGCCGAGCCTGAAGGCGCGGACATCGCGCAGCAGGGGCTTGGCTGGCAGAGCGGGCATGAAAGCGGCATGGGCGACCACACCATCACCAGCGGCATCGAAGGCGCGTGGACGCCAACCCCGATCCAGTGGGACATGAGCTTTTTCCACATGCTGCTCGACTATGAATATGAGTTGGTGAAAAGCCCGGCGGGCGCGCATCAGTGGCAGCCCGTCAACCAGAAGCCGGAAGATATGGCGCCCGGTGCGCACAGTCCTGAAAAGCGCCTGCCGACGATGATGACGACCGCCGACATGGCGTTCAAGGCGGACCCGGAATATCGCAAGATCGCCGAACGGTTCCGCGCCGACCCGGACGCCTTCGCCGATGCGTTCGCGCGGGCATGGTTCAAGCTGACCCATCGCGACATGGGTCCCAAGGTCCGTTACCTTGGCCCGGACGTTCCTGCCGAAGACCTGATCTGGCAGGACCCGATCCCGACCGTCAGCCATCCGCTGGTGGAAGAGGCCGACATTCAGGCGTTGAAGCAGCGGATATTGGCGTCGGGCCTTAGCGTCGCTGAACTGGTGCAGACCGCATGGGCTTCGGCTTCGACGTTCCGGGGATCGGACAAGCGCGGCGGCGCCAATGGCGCGCGCATCCGCCTGGCCCCGCAAAAGGATTGGGACGTGAACCAGCCGGACCAGCTGACCCGCGTGCTGGGCGTGCTGGAAGGCATCAAGGCCGATTTCGACAGCAGCGCCGCCGGTGGCAAGAAGATCAGCATCGCCGACCTGATCGTGCTGGGGGGATCGGCTGCGGTCGAAAAGGCGGCGCGGGATGCGGGGCATGACGTGACCGTGCCTTTCACGCCGGGTCGGACCGATGCGTCGCAGGCGCAGACCGATGTCGAAGGCTTTGCCGTGCTGGAGCCGAAGGTCGATGGATTCCGCAACTATCTGCCGGTCAGTTTCCGCGTGCCGGTGGAAGAGCTGCTGATCGACCGCGCCAGCCTGCTGCGCCTGAGCGCACCGCAAATGACGGTGCTGGTCGGCGGGCTGCGCGTCCTGGGGGCGAACCATGGCGGGTCGACGCATGGCGTCTTCACGGATCGTCCCGGACAGCTGACCAACGATTTTTTCGTCAACCTGCTGGACATGGGCACGGCGTGGAAGGCGGAAAGCGAGAAAGGCGACCTGTTCATCGGCACCTGCCGCAAGACCGACGAGCAGAAATGGACGGCGACGCGCGTGGACCTGGTGTTCGGGTCGAACTCCCAGTTGCGCGCCCTGTCGGAAGTCTATGCCGCCGCCGACGCCAAGCGGAAATTGGTGGATGATTTCATCCACGCCTGGGTCAAGGTGATGGACGCTGACCGGTTCGATCTGGGACGGTCGGGCCTGACCGCCAGCGCTTGAGGACAACAGGCCGCCGCGAAGTCTGGCCCGGATCCGCGGCGGCATGTGTTGAGGTTTTCGTCAGTGGAGGTCGCGTCTGCGAAACTGGTCTTCGCCGACATGGCCGGGGCGAGGCATGTGCGCTGCGCCATCGGCTTCACCCGGTTCATGCACCAGTTCTTCGAACAAGGCGCGGTAATGGATCATGGCCTGCCGCAAATCTTCCGTATCCGCTTCGCCCCGTGCGTGGAGAATGCTGATGTCGTGGGCTGAACGGTAGTTCTGAACGACCTGCGGATGATCGACAGAGAGGTCGGCGGAACGGCGTTCAAAGTCGGTGATGGGGTAGCCCCGCACTTCCATGACTTCGGTCAGCAGCACGTCGGCACGCGAAACCGCGCCCTGCGGGTCGTCGACAAATTGCGTCTGTATCCGCATCCATCCATCAGTGAACATATCGACCTGCTGCGGTGACAGCGGGCGGATGGAGAAGCGTGCCACCCTCTTTTCCCGCTCCTCCAGTTCCGCTTCGGCCCTGCGGGAGCTGCCGACGGCTTCCACCGTCCGGGAATATTCAGGCCCGAATTTGGAGCGAAGATTGGCGCGATGGCGGCTTTGCATCACCAGCAGGACAATACCGGCCAGTAGCAGGACCACCAGCAGCCCCAGGCCGATTTCAAGCGGAGTAAGCGTCACGATGACATTCTCCCGAGGCCACAGAGCCTCAAAAATTGCGCCCACCGCCGCTTTGTTATTCAACCGGTTTCGGTCGGGTTTGTTCCTGTCCCCGCATGCGATTGCACGCTTCCAATGCCCACAAGGAACGCTTGCTTGATCGTGGTTAGGAAGTTTTTCGGGAACGTCCGGGGGGTGCTCTGAATTGTACGACAGTATATTTAGGAGACGAATTCGTGGCCACCCGCTTTATCGCCCAATTGGGAGAGTCCCAATTTCTGCAACAGGATTTTCAGCAAAGGCTAAGCCACTGGAACAGGGATAGGCTGGCGCCCGGCTTTCCCGACGATTGGGACGCGCAGTTTCGCGACGATCAGGCAATGACGCGCCTGGAACATGGTTTCATGGAGGAACTTCGTGCGCAGGTGCGTGATCGCGCTGAACAGGCGCCGACCGATCCTGATAACTTTATCGCCTGGTTCGAAGGTCTGAAGGAAAATGGGCCGGGCCAGAATGACGCGCTTTTCCCGTGGCTGGCCGAACAGGCGACACGCGATGAAATCCGATGGTTCCTGACACAGGAAGCGGCGGGCGAAGCCGGGTTCGATGATCTGGTCGCGCTGACCCAGGTCAAATTGCCGACATCGGCCAAGCTGGAACTGGCGCGCAACTATTGGGACGAAATGGGCCGGGGCAATGAGCGCGGCATGCATGGGCCGATGCTGTCGCAGCTGGTGGAGATAATGGATCTGTCGCCGACGATCGAAACCACTGCCTGGGAAAGCCTGGCGCTGGCCAATGCGATGACGGCCATGGCTACGCAGCGCGTCTACGCCTGGCACAGCGTTGGCGCGCTGGGCGTCATCGAACTGACCGCGCCGTGGCGGTCTGCCCATACCGCCGCTGCGCTGAAGCGCATTGGCCTTAGCCAGTCGGAGCGGCGCTATTTCGACCTGCACGCGGTGCTGGACGTCAAGCATAGCCGGGACTGGAATGAGCTGGCCATCAAGCCGCTGGTCGCTGAAGACCCCCGGCGGGCGACCGCGATTGCCGAAGGCGCGCTGATCCGGCTGAGCTGTGGGGAGCGGTGTTTCAACCGTTATCGCGCCCATCTGGGGCTGGACGGTTAGGCATGGCGAGCCATCACCCGCGGATCCTGCTGATTGAGGATGATCCAGCCGTAGCCCGCATGATGGTGGAGCTGCTGCATGCGGCAGATTATGAGGTCGACGGTCCCTATACAGATGCGAGTGACGGGATAGCGGCGCTGGCGACGCATTTCCCCGACGGCGCGGTAGTCGACCTCCATCGCGCTTCGGAAGGCGCCGGTCTGTTGAAGGATGACCTAGCGGCCTATGACATTCCCTTTTTCGATTGTTCAAAGGCGGGCCGGACCAGCGCGACCCGGCGCGCCGGGAGCCGGTCGCAGCTGGAAAACCGCCTGCTGCCATGGTTGAAACATATGCGGCACTGATCCAACACACCCTTGCCCCATGCGCGAGGGGCGCTATGTCCCTTCGTCAGGATCAACGCGGGAGATGGGATGGGCCGCATCATCGGGACAATCATCAAGGGCGCGGGAATCGCGCTGCTGTTTCTGGTCATCGCCCTGTGCCTGGCGATCACCATCGTCCCTCCATTTCTGGACCGCATTTATTATGAAGGCCCGGTGACCCGTAATTTCGACGGTGCGCACTTCTTCAATCCCGATGGCGAAATTGAATTTGCCCCACCACCGGGCAAAAGCCGCCGTGGTTTCATGGCCCGTTGGCTGCTGGGAGCGGACGAGCGCCCCGCCTGGCCCGATGCGGTCGCGGTCAAGCCCAACCGGCCCGCCGCCTTCGCCGCACCACGGGGCATGACGGCGACCTGGGTCGGGCATGCGACGGTGCTGGTGCAGGCGGCTGGCATCAACATCCTGACCGATCCGATCTGGTCCGACTATGCCAGCCCGCTGCCACCATTCGGCCCCCGGCGTGTTACGCAGCCCGGCGTGCGTTTCGATGACCTGCCCAAGATCGACCTGGTGGTCATCAGTCACAATCATTACGACCATATGGACATTCCCACGCTGAAAAAGCTGTGGGCGCGCGACAGGCCAAAGATCATCACCAGCCTGGGCAACGACACCATCCTCAAAAAGCACGGCATCCCGTCCGTCGCGCTGGATTGGGGACAATCGATCAGCGGCGCGGCGCTGAACGGCCTGGGTTCCGACACCGTCATCCAGTGCGAAAATTACGAACATTGCCCTGATTATCGCGTCCATGTGATGCGCAACCATCATTGGGGCAGCCGATGGGGCACCGACCGCAACCGGGCGCTGTGGTCCAGTTTCGTGATAGCGACGCGCGCAGGCAATATCTTCTTTGCCGGTGATACCGGCGCTGGCGACATGGCCTGGCCGGAGGAAGCGGCGCGGCTGGGCCCCATCCGGCTGGCGATGATCCCGATCGGCGCGTTCCGTTTCTGGCCCGGCCAGATGGAATCGGACAGCCATATCGGACCCCGGCGCGCCGTCAGCGTGTTCGAAAAGCTGAAGGCTTCAACCGCCATCCCCATCCATTGGGGCACATTCCGCCTGTCTTATGAGGAATGGAGCACGCCACCACGGATGCTGGAGCTATATCTGCGCTGCGCAGGGATAGAGCGAAAGCGCTTTGGCCCGCTACGGGTCGGGCAGTCGATCCAGGTGCCGGGCTATTCCCCGGTCGATCGGGGCAAGGGACGCTGCGATCATCGCGCTATTGCCGCGCTGCGATAGGGAACCGCCAGAGCGCGCAGCGTTTAATCGGACGCAGGTCGCGCGCTCCAGTTTTTTTCGCATCCTTTCAAGCGCAAAACCGGTTCCCACTTTTGCGCAGGATGCGCTAGCCACGGATGTGCCGGACCACCCGCATGAGGGATCATAGCCCTTCATGCGGCGGACGGACTTCCCGATCAGGTCATAGGGCATTCCCCTGTCCGTTTGCCGGTCACGTCATGGGTGGTGCGCAGGACGGGGCTGCCGCCGACTGTCTTTGTCATGGTGCTGCCCAGTGTCAGCGTGTCCTCAGTGAAGTTGCCTTCGAGTACGATTTCCGACGTGCCTTCGCCCGCCTTGCAGGACAGGGTCGCGATCAGGCGGCCTTTGCGGACCAGCTTGTCCTTGTAGATGCAATCCTTGCCCTCCGCCCCCGCCAGCGCATCGGCGTTGGGCACGCCTGCGGCATCGACCGTCAGGCAGGACTTGTCATCCCGCGTCTGCTTGAGCGCGGCCTGATATTGCGCGGGCGTGACGGTCGGCGTGTTGTATCCGGTGGTCTTGCGGGTCAGGACCCATTCGCCCGCCTTCATCAATACGGGCGTCTCCTCCGCTTCGGGCGCAGGTTCTTCCTTTTCGCCGCAAGCTCCGAGGGCCAGCGCCAGCACGAGCGGCGGCGCCACCCAATCGATCCTTTTCATGTCCTCTCCCCTGTTCTCTTGACGGAACCGACGGAACCGACGGAAGCTCGCCCGACCAAGCGTAAAGCGCAAGAGGAATCGGGCGTGCGGGTTGATCGCCCCTTCAAGTGGCGGCGCAGTCGGCGGCCACCCATTTGCCCGTCGTCTTCGCCTTCATATGCATGTCCGCGCCGTCGGCGGCTCCGCTGGTCTTCATATCCATGCGCATTTCATAGCTTTCCGGCGCGTAATTGCCCGACATGACGGCAGTCATCGCGCCGCCTTGCGACTTGCAGGATATTTCGCCCTTCACCGACCCGCGGCTGACATTGAAGCCCTTATAGACGCAGTCCTTGTTATCCTGCCCTGAAAACATTTTGCCGCCGGGATTTGCCGCTTCCTCTGGCGTGACGCAGTAACGGATGGCGGTGCGGGTCATCATTTTCTTCATCTGCTCCTCCATCTGGGCGCCGCCGCCCGGCATGTCGGGCATGTCGATGTCTTCCAGCGTGAAGCTGCTTTCCCATTGGCCGGGCTTGAGCTGGACCTTTTCCACCTCTGCCTTGACCTCTTCATTGGTCATCGGCGTGCCAGCCGGCTTGTCGCCGCATCCCGCCAGCAGCGCGGTTACGCCGACCAGCGCCAGAATCGTTTTGCGCATCGCACATCCTCCCTGTTGCACCCCTTGATCAGGGGAACCATATCAAGCGGCGATGACAATTCAAATCCGCACCACCCTGGACGAGCCGGAGACCGGCGAAGGCTTCGTCCCGCATCGTCCCGCGCGCCCCGACAAGAGCGAGGGCGGCAGGCCGTTCAAGCTGGTTTCGGAATATGAACCGGCCGGCGACCAGCCAACGGCGATCGCCGAACTGGTGGACCAGGCGCTGGCGGGCGAAAAGGATCAGGTACTGCTGGGCGTCACAGGGTCGGGCAAGACATTCACCATGGCCAAGGTGATCGAGGCGTTGCAGCGCCCCGCTTTGGTGCTGGCCCCGAACAAGATCCTGGCGGCGCAGCTTTACGGCGAATTCAAAAGCTTTTTCCCCGAAAATGCCGTCGAATATTTTGTCAGCTATTATGACTATTACCAGCCCGAAGCCTATGTCGCGCGGTCCGACACCTATATTGAAAAGGAAAGTTCGGTAAACGAAAGCATCGACCGGATGCGCCATTCGGCCACCCGCGCGTTGTTGGAACGGGACGACGTCATCATCGTCGCGTCCGTGTCCTGCCTGTATGGCATCGGGTCGGTCGAAACCTATTCGGCCATGACCTTTTCGATGAAGAAGGGCCAGGTCGAGGACCAGCGCGAAATCATCCGCAAGCTCGTCGCGCTTCAGTACAAGCGCAATGATGCAGGCTTTGCGCGCGGCAATTTCCGGGTGAAGGGCGACAATCTGGAAATATTCCCGTCTCATTATGAAGACACCGCCTGGCGCGTCAGCTTCTTTGGCAATGAGATTGAGGAGATTGTCGAATTCGATCCGCTGACCGGCAAGAAGATCGCCAGCCTGGACTATGTGAAGGTTTTCCCGAACAGCCACCATGTCACGCCCGGCCCGACGTTGAAGCAGGCGATGGAGGCGATCCGGTTTGAACTGACGGAACGGCTGAAGGAGCTGGTTGGCGAGGGTAAGCTGCTGGAGGCGCAGCGGCTGGAGCAGCGGACCAACTTCGACCTGGAGATGATCGCCGCCACCGGGTCGTGCGCGGGTATCGAAAATTACAGCCGGTTCCTGACCGGCCGCCTGCCGGGCGAACCGCCGCCGACGCTGTTTGAATATCTGCCCGAAAACGCCCTGCTGTTCGTGGACGAAAGCCATCAGACCGTCCCGCAGATCGGCGCGATGGCGCGCGGGGACCATCGGCGCAAGATCACTTTGGCCGAATATGGATTTCGCCTGCCCAGCTGCATCGACAACCGGCCCCTGCGGTTCAACGAATGGGACGCGATGCGGCCGCAGACGGTCAGCGTGTCGGCGACGCCCGGACCATGGGAAATGGAGCAGACCGGCGGCAGCTTTTCCGAACAGGTCATTCGCCCCACCGGCCTGATCGACCCGCCGGTCGAGATAAAGCCGGTCGAGGATCAGGTGGACGACCTGATCAACGAATGCCGCAAGGTCGCCGCGCAAGGCTATCGCACGCTGGTGACGACGCTGACCAAGCGGATGGCCGAGGACCTGACCGAGTTCATGCACGAGGCGGGGATCAAGGTCCGCTACATGCATAGCGACGTCGAGACGCTGGAACGGATCGAGTTGATCCGCGACCTGCGGCTGGGCGTTTATGACGTGCTGATCGGCATCAACCTGCTGCGCGAGGGGCTGGATATTCCCGAATGCGGGCTGGTGGCGATACTGGATGCCGACAAGGAAGGGTTTCTGCGGTCGGAAACGTCGCTGATCCAGACCATCGGGCGGGCGGCGCGCAATGTGGACGGGCGGGTGATCCTGTATGCCGACCGCATCACCGGCAGCATGGAACGCGCGCTGAACGAAACCGGTCGCCGCCGGGAGAAACAGCAGGCCTATAATCTGGAACATGGCATCACGCCGACGACCATCAAGCGCAATATCGGCGACATCATTGCCCATGTCGCGAGCAGGGATCAGGTCACGGTCGACACCGGCATCGACGACCGACCCCATCTGGTCGGCCACAATCTGCGCGCCTATATCGAGGATCTGGAGAAGAAGATGCGCGCCGCCGCCGCCGACCTGGAGTTCGAGGAGGCAGGCCGCATCCGCGACGAAATCCGCAAGCTGGAGGCCGAGGAACTGGGCCTGCCCGCAGACCAGCAGGTTGCCGCACCAAGAGGGCGCGCAACGGAGGGGAAGCCGGGCACGCGCAAGTTGCGCTATGGCAAGACGCAGCGCAAGTTCGGGCGTTAAGCTGAGCCGCTGCGGGCTGTATAAGCAGGCGCATTTACATTTTGCGACAAAACTGTCCTGGACTTGCCAGATTTTTGCGACAACTCGCCCCTAAGGGTCAATCCGTGAAGATTGGTTGAAGGGGTAATTTGTGAGCCGTTCCACGTCGTTTCTGCTGTTGTCGTTGATGATAAGCTGCGCGCCCACGGCGCTGATCGCGCAGACACAGGATGCCAAGGGTCCGCCTGTGGAAATGGACGACGGCGAGGAAATCATCGTCACCGGCCAGCCGCAGCGCGGCGCGGTCATCGGCAATATCAAGCCCGAACAGCAGTTGTCGCCAGCCGATGTCCGCGCGCTGGGCGTGACATCCATCGCGGAAATGATCACCGAACTGTCGCCCCAGACCAATGGCGATCCAGTGGTCCTGCTGAACGGCAAACGCATATCCAGCTTTTCCGAAATTCAGGACATTCCGTCGGAAGCCGTGGCGCGGGTCGACATCCTGCCCGAACAGGTGGCCCTGTCCTACGGCTATGCCCCCACGCAGAAAGTGGTGAATATCGTCCTGCGCCAGCGTTTTCGCGCGGAAACGGCAGACCTGCGCGCCGGGACGACGACCGATGGCGGGCGGGAAAACGGGATTGTCGAAGGCGGGCTGCTGCGGATCAGCGGCGACAACCGGCTGACGGTCAATGTGAAATACAGCGCCGCCGCTTCGCTGCTGGAAAGCCAGCGCGGCATCGACCCGCAGCCCGTCAGCCCGGCATTTGTCGATCCCACGCGCTTTCGGACGCTCAGCCCGGCGACGGAGAGTGTTTCGGCCAACGCGACCCTGGCCCGCGCGCTGGGCGGCGTGTCGATGACGGTGAACGGCCGGGTGGAATTGTCGGAGAGCGACTCGCTTCAGGGCATTTCCTCCACCGCGCTGGCGCAATTGGCGGGGATGCCGACATGGCCCTTCATCGACGATGGCCTGTATCGCGACATCATCGAAGCGGGCAGGCTGGACCAGCAGATACGCGGGACGACCGGCCATCTGGGCCTGACGCTGAACGGGCAGCTGGGCGGCGGATGGCAATGGTCGCTGACCGGCAATGGCGACATTTCGGATACGCGGACCCGGACGGAACGGTCATCCGGCACCGACCGGGCCAGCGCGAAGTCGCAGGCGGTGATGGGCGACCTGCTGCTGTCAGGCCCGGTTACGGAATTGCCAGCGGGCACCGTGACCAGCACGGTTCGGCTGGGCGCGTCGGCGAACGGATTTGATGGATGGTCGATCCGCAACGGCACGGAACGACAGACCAGCTATGACCGGCAGATCGGCAGCGGTCAGGTCAGTCTGGACGTACCGCTGACCAGCAAGGCGCGCGGGGTGCTGGGCGCGGTGGGCGACATTGGCGTCAATGTGAATGCGGGCATTCAGCAGCTTTCCGACTTCGGCACGCTGTCCACCCTGGGATATGGCATGCGCTGGCGGCCCATCCCCGCCGTGCAATTGCTGGTATCGGCCAATCAGGACCGCGCCGCCCCGACCGGCAACCAGATCAACGATCCCGAAATATCGACGCCCAATGTGTCGGTGTTCGATTATCAAACGGGCGAAACCGTGTTCGTGACGCGTATCACCGGGGGCAATGGGGCGTTGAAGGAAAGCGTGCGCGACCAGTTCCGCCTGAGTGCCACGATCAAGCCTTTTGACAAGCCCGACCTGACGCTGACCGCGACTTATCTGAATAGCCGGACGACCAATCCGATTGCCGCTTTCCCCGAACCCACTCCGGCCATCGAGGATGCCTTCCCGGATCGTTTCGTGCGCGATGAAGATAACCGGCTGACCCAGATCAACGCCCGTCCCATTAATTTCCTGCGGTCGCAGAGCGAGCAGTTGCGCTGGGGTTTCAACCTGTCGATCCCGATTAAGTCGCGCATCCAGAAACTGGCTGAAGCGTGGCGGGCGGCGGGCGCCAGGCCAGAGGACCGGCCCAGGGAACTGCAGGACATGCGCGCGCTGTTCGGGAATCGCGGACAGGGCGGCAGACGGGGTGAGCAGGCGGGCGGACCGGAATCTGGATCGCAACCCGAACAGCATGGCGGCGAGCGGCCCCATGGCGAAGGCGGCTTTGACGGTTCGCGCGGACCCGGCGGCGGAAGGCCGGGCGGCGGCGGACGCTTTGGCGGCGGTCGTGGCGGCGGTGGCGGCGGACGCCTGAGCTTCAATATCTATCATACGTGGCATTTCACCGAGAATGTCCTGATCGCACCCGGCGTGGCGGAGCTGGACCTGTTGAACGGCGATGCGACGGGATCATCGGGCGGCCAGCCCCGGCATGAGATCGAGGCGCGCGTTGGCTATACCAATAATGGCCTTGGCGCGCGGCTGGGGGTCGATTGGGAAAGCGGCACGCATGTCGATGGCGCACTGGGTGGCGCGTCGCGGCTGGACTTCGGCAGTCTGGCGACAGCCAACCTGCGCCTGTTCGCCAATCTGGGCCAAATGCCCAGCCTGGTGCGGAGCCACCCCTTCCTGCGGGGTACACGCATATCGATCGGCATCGACAATATATTCAATACGCGCCGGGAGGTTAGGGACGCCAGTGGCGGAACCCCGCTGCGTTACCAGCCGGGCTATCTGGACCCGCTGGGGCGGCGGATCAGCATATCCTTCCGCAAGCTGTTCTTTTAGAGCATCGTGAATGGATGCGATAACAAAACCAGAGCGCGCAACCTCCGATTAAACGCGGCACGCTCCAGAGCATGATCCGATCATCCTGAATCGGACATGCTCTACTGGCCTTTGATTTTCCGCATTTTCCGAGTCAGCAGATGATGCCATCTGCTTAGAAAATGCTCTGGGCGGATCGACCAGCCCCTGCGCTGGTCAGGTTCAGGAGGCGAGCGAACGGGGTTGTGGGCGTAGGGCCGACAGGTTGATCGCTCCGGTGAATTCCACCCCCATGCGGTCATCCTGCGCCCATTGCGCGATGGCGTTCACCGTCAATGTGTCGCTGAATTCTATCGCGAACAGGGTGCCTTCGGGTACGTTCCACAGCCCTTCCACCAGCGCGCCGGTTGACGAAATATTGCGGATGCGCCCGGTATAGACATGGCCGTCATGATGCACGTTGACGGTACGCAGCATCGTCTTGCGTTCCGGGCGGCTGGACCGGTATCCTTCCGCCAGCGCCACGGCGCCATGAATGCGCTGCCGTTCCAGCACGTCCTGCATTTCAAGCGGGCGGCCATAGACATAGCCCTGGATATGGCTGCAACCCAATTGCCGGATCAGCGCCAGTTCGTCCTGCGTTTCCGCGCCCTCTGCCGTGGTGTCCATGCCCAGTGCTTCGGCCAGGTTCACGATTGCCTTGATAATCGCGCCGTTGCGGCTGTTTTCCGCCACCGCGCCGCGCACAAAGCTCTGGTCGATCTTGATCTTGTCGAACGGAGATTTTTTCAGATAGCCCAGCGAGGAATAGCCGGTGCCGAAATCGTCGAGCGCGAGCCGGACGCCCAATGACTTGAGCCGGGCGAAGGTCGCGTCGGTCCCATCGTCATCGTTCAGGAACACGCTTTCGGTGATTTCCAGTTCCAGCCGTTCAGGCGCCAGTTGCGACGCGGCCAGCGCGCTCATGACCAGTGATGGCAGGCCCGGACTGGCAAACTGGATCGGGGAAACATTCACCGCCACCCGAAGGTCGTCGATCCATTGCGTGGCGTCACGGCAGGCGGTGCGCAGCACCCATTCCCCCAGCGGCCCGATCAAGCCGCTTTCTTCCGCGATCGGTATGAACAGCGCGGGGGAAATCGCCCCGCGGACCGGATGATTCCAGCGCAGCAGGGCCTCATATCCGGTGATCCTTTCGGTCCTGGACGACACGACTGGCTGATAGACGAGGTACAGGGCGTCCGATGCAAGCGCGTGGCGCAAATCTTCTTCCAGCTGGCGGCGGTCTTCCGCATTGGCGTGCATTTCGCTGGAATAGAAACGATGGATGCCGCGCCCGTCGCCTTTGGCCGCGTATAGCGCCAGATCGGCATTGCGGATCAGCGCGTCGGCGGTGACGCCATCCTGCGGGCAGGCCGAAATGCCGATCGACGCGCCGATCACGACCACCGTGCCTTCGACGGAATAGGGGCGCGACAAGGTCACGATGATAGTCCGCGCTATCTGCTCAATCGCGTTGCGGTCGTGATGGCCGGGCAGCAATATCTTGAACTCGTCGCCACCCTGTCGCCCGACAAGCCCGCGACTGCCCACGACATCCAGCAGCCGCTGGCTCACCTGCCGCAACAAGGCATCGCCAGCAGGATGACCCAAAGTGTCGTTGACCGATTTGAACCGGTCGAGGTCCAGCAGCATCAGCGTGCATTCGCTGGCGCGATCACTCCGCGACCCGGCCACAGCCTCTTCCAGAGATCGCAGCATCTGCACGCGATTGGCGAGACCGGTCAGCGAGTCGAACTGGGCGAGCTGCTGCACTTCCGCCTGGCTGCGGCGCATCGCGGTCAGGTCGGCGCCGCTGCCGCGAAAGCCGTGAAACTGGCCATATTCATTGAATACCGGCTGGCCCGAAATGGACCACCAGCGATCATCCGGCGTCATCGCCGCCCGCACGGTGATTTCCGAAAATCCGGTCCTGGCCGACAGGTGAAATCCTACCGTCCGTTCGCCTGTGTCATGCTGATGATCGCCATTGCCGATCAGGTCGGTCAGCCGCCGTCCGATCATCCCACCCTGCGGCACGCCTTCCAGCGTGTCGACGAGCGTTCCTGAAATATAGCTGAGGCAGCCGCGCCGGTCGGTTTCCCAGAACCAGCCATGGCCAGATTGTTCATATTCCTGGAGCAGCCGGTCCGATCGCTGCGCCCGCAAATCCTGTTGATGCAGAGCGATCGCCCTGTCGCGATCCGCCTTAGCCTGGCGGATCGCCGCGATCAGCATGACCGCGATGCAACTGATAAGCAGGCCGATCTGGGCAAAGGGCGCCTGCTGGATCAACGACACGGCGAGCGTCCCGAGGAAATAGCTGACACTCAGCAGCCGCCGGTCACCGAATATGCAGACGGCCAGAAGCGCAATGGCCATTTCCGCCGCAAGGGTGGCTGAAACGGGGCCGATGAAAATGGCGGGGCCAAGCAGCAGGCTGAAAGTCAGGCTGGACAGGAACAGCAGCCCCAGCATGATCCATTTCTGCACATGCGGTCGCTGGCCCTGGAACCGGACTCCCCTGGGCGCGACCATCGTCGCGCCGTCGATCAACAGCATGGCAGCAAGGGTTGCGGCGTGCGCCGGGTCACCGGGTCGGTACAGGGCGATATGAAGCAGGCCGAAGGTGCAAAGCTTTGCCAGCAGGATGAGCGGCCACAGACGCGCGATATGATTGAACGCGCCCGAAATCCAGAAGGGCGATACTTCGGTTCCATCCTCCGCGATTCCCAGCGCAGCCGCCAGGTTGATCGGCCACGACTGAACGTCGGTCAGCTTTGTACGGGAAGGAACCATGTTTTCCGCGTAACGTGCACAAGTTGAAAGAGAATTACCGTCCGCCAGCGATCTGCCTGATCCAGATCAAGTCCGGTTACGCCACGCTGCATCGGATGCACGGGCCACCACCCAAAGTCGGTGCCGATGCTTCACCTTGATCGAACGAAAAAGGAGCAGCCACATCACATGGCTGCTCCTCCTTCAGTTCGGCCAGGCGCGCTTGCGGCGTGCCCGGAAGAATATCACCACTTCATGTTGGCGGTGATGCCGAATTCACGCGGGGCGGTGACATTGACCGAGCGGTAGCCTGAGCTGAACGTGCTCCCAAGGAGAGCGTTCACCTGACCCTCACCACCCGCAATATTGCTGATCCGCTTCTGGTTGAGCAGATTGCGGGCAAAAGCGGTCAGTTCCCATTTCGCCTCTGGACCGCGCAGGCCGACGAACAGGTTGACCTGCTGACGGCTCCGATAGTCATATTGCACGCGTTCCGAATAGAAGCCTGGACGATAGGTCATAAGACCACGGACGAAGGGCGTATATTCACCCACAGGGAAGCGCACTTCGGTATTGGCGGTCAGCCCGAAATCGGGCGTTTCCGCCAGTCGGCCGTTGGTGCGGCAGAAGCTGACATTGCCGGCGCCAGTGACGCGCGGCGCTCCGGTCTGGTTGGGCGTGCCGGTGCCTGCAAAGTCGTTGCAGGGCACCAGCGCGTTGCTGAAGCGCGCGCGGGTATAGGATGCCGAGACGTTGAAATCCCAGTTGTCCGTCGGGCGTCCGTCAATCGTGACTTCGATCCCCTTCACCTTGGCAGGGGTGTTATAGTTGAAGTCGAACGCGCCATTGGTCGCCGGGACGTCCGTCGCATTGTTGATCGGCGGGCCGCCGGGGGAACAGGTTCCTTGAACATCGGGGCAGTTGTAGAAAATGCCCGTGAAGCGGCTGAGGAAACCGTCAAACTCCTGATAAAAAGCGGCGGCGGTGAAGTTCAAGCGACGGTCAAAGGCCGACCCCTTGATGCCGATTTCGTATGAATCGGTCTTTTCCGGGTTGGTTCGGATCAGGTCGTTGGAGATGCCTGCCGGAACGGCTACGCCCGTGCTGCCCGAACGGAAGGCATGGCCATAGGCGGCATAGACGTTAAGGTTGTCGCTGATGGCATAGTTGACGTTGATGCCGCCCGTAAACGGCTTGTCCGTGTTGCTGCGCAGCGAAGCCGGGATGATTTCGTCAGGGCCGCTGTTCACGTCGCCGGTCAAGGTCAGCAGCGTGGAATCAACCTGCTTGCGGATCGTGTAGCGAATACCGCCTTCGATGGTCAGCCCCCCGGTCTTGTAGCGCAGATTGGCATTGAAAGATGCGATCTTGGAGTTAACCGGCACCTCCACCAATGTCCCGATGTTCAAGATATTGGGGATGGGGAACGGCGTCAGGTCGTTAGGCCCGGCGCAGGGAAAGCCGATCGCTACGCAGGGCACCGGATTGAAAGACCCAGGATCTGCCGCATACCAGAATTGCGACGCATCCTGATCTACAGTCGTCGTTCCTGTCTGCTTTGAAAAAAAGGCGCCCACACCCCAGCCGAAGCCTTCCCTATTGTTCGACTGCCAGCGCAATTCCGCCGTATCGACATAATAGGGCGTCTGGACACTGGAATATTGAACATAGCCGGGGATGGCGTTGTTCGCGTCGAGATCGCGATTGGTCTGCAGCTTGGTGAACTGATGCGCTGCCACGAGTGACACAGTAGACCAGCCCAGGTCGAGGTCGGCTGCAAGGTTGATGAGGTGCGTCCGGTTTCTGGTACGGAAGCCGCCTTCCTGAACCGAAGCATAGTCGGTCGGGTCAAGCGCGGGCCCGGAACGGATGGTGGTGTCGGGAATGAAGATGCCGCCCAGCGTTGCCGTCGGCACGGCGGAAAAAGGCGTGTTGCCCGGACCGAACGACTGGGTGAACTGGTTATTGTCGTTCTGCAGAAACTGATAGGTCAGATAGCTGGTGAAATTTTCCGTCGGACGAAAGCCCACGGTAATCCGCGCGCTTTGGGTGCGTCCGTAGGAACGTTCGTCCCTGGGAAGGTTGCGGACATGATTGATGCGGTTGCCATCGACCAGCCCGGCGACCCGGATCGACAATTTTTCATTGAAGGGCAGCGTGGTTGCGAGTTGCACATTGTAACCGCCCCGATCGGTCGCGGTCACCTGGCCAAAGCCTTCGATCGCATCGAAGCCGGGGCGGCGGGTGCGGATGGTGATGGACCCTGCAGGGGCGGATATGCCACGCAGCAGGCCCTGTGGACCGCGCAGGATTTCAATCTGCTCGATGTCGTACATCGCCGTGAATGCGGTCTGCGCGTCTGTCGGAATTTCGTTGAAGTAAAGCTGCACCGCCGGGTCGGTGCCCTGGTCGGGATCGAACGTTATGCCGCGCAATGTCGTGGTGTTGTTACGGCCCGTCGTGTTGGTCAGCTCAAGGCCCGGTGCGAGCTGGGCGACGTCCTTTACGTCGAAAATGTTGAATTTTTCGAGCTGCTCGCCAGTCGCGACATTGACCGACATGGATACTTCCTGAAGGCGTTCCTGCCTGCGGGTTGCGGTCACGATGATTTCGCCAAGGTTATTTTCGGATGCCTGCTGCTGCGGTGTCCCGCCTGCGGTCGATGAAGACCCTTCCTGCGCGAAAGCTGGCACGGCAAGCGCAGCCCCGGCGATGCCGACCAATAGCGCGGCACGGATTCCTGCTGACATATCCTCTCCCCTTTTTAACGATAGCACCATTATTTCGGAGCCATCCCAGCAACCGCGCCCAGCTGATATAATCCGCAAAAGTGTCGAGGAGTGGCCCAACACTTCAAAATTCGCAGACTTCCAGCCTGTTACGAAGTCATCTGGAAGCTATACCGGATGACATTCGGCAAGGAAGATGCATTTTTGTGTCAGTCATGCACAAACCATCATTTCCACTGTTGCGGAAATCACCTTGCTGAAGATTGACGATGGGGCGCCCGCCGATAGAGAATAGTGGGGACTGCCTACTGAATGCTGGCCGCCTGATGCTGCCCATCGCGGTGCCGGTAAATGACCGACCGCATCGTCGCCAGCATGTGGCGCACGTCATTATCGTTGCAGAACAGCGGATCGCCCACCACCCCAATGGCATAGGATGCGACCGCATGGGGCATGCGCAACGGCATGGCGATGGAATCGACCGGGATCGCCGCCTTGCGCCGA
This sequence comes from Sphingobium sp. ZW T5_29, assembly GCF_044987515.1. Taxonomy (NCBI): domain Bacteria; kingdom Pseudomonadati; phylum Pseudomonadota; class Alphaproteobacteria; order Sphingomonadales; family Sphingobiaceae; genus Sphingobium; species Sphingobium sp. ZW T5_29. The sequence goes on along the minus strand of NZ_JBJDRM010000002.1, from coordinate 129,479 downwards.
CACAGGGCAAATCCCCTGGTGCGGGTATTGGCGATGCGATCCACCAGCGTTTTCATGAGCGCCGGTCCCTTTGGCCCCAGCCCCAGCCGTTGCGTCCGCGCCGCAAGCTGGACGATGGCGACGTTGGACTGTTGCGCCAGCATGGCTGCGGCAAAGTTGGTGGACGGCCGCCAGCTGTCCTGGTCGAAACAGATCAATTCGTTGCGATACACCGGCGGATCATCGGTTGCGACCCACGCGCCGGACACTTCGGCCACGCTTTCGACCCAGCAATCATTCTGCTGCGTCAGGAACACCGTGGCCCCGGTTTCGCGCTGCATGTCCTTCATGATGCGGTCGATGTGGCCGCCGCCAAAAAAGCTGTTCTGTATCGAAATGGCGTTGGCCACGATCTTGTAGGACGGCGAATAGAGTTTCGACGAGGGATTGTAGCTGAGGTAGCCAGAATGGGCGAGCGTGCGGAGGATTTCGTCCGCGCTGGAATTGGGCATGCCCAGCGCCTCGCTGATTTCAATCGTACGCGCGGGCACACGCGAGCGCATGAAATATTCGATCACCTCAAGCGTGCGCAGGCAGGATTTCACGCCGCCGCGTCCTCGCGATCGTTCCTCGCCCGCTTCGATTTGACGACCCATCGCACCCTCCTGCCTAGCCTTTGCGCCCACTCGATTCTGGTCGAATGCGGCATTTTGGAAGGCACGATCCTATTCCCCGGCGTTCATCGATTCAAGCTGCCCGACTAGCCTGCCGCCGTTACCCGGTTTCAGCGGCGATCCGGCTATCCATTGCTGGTCTTGACCGCCATCACGCGCGGGTCGAAATGATTGGCCGCCATCCATCCACCATCGACAAACAGGGTGTGGCCAGTGACATAGTCCGACAGGCTGGACGCCAGGAACAGGACGCCGCCCGCCACGTCGCGGGTCGTCCCCGCTCGCCCGATGGGCAGCACGCTTTCTGCCATCAAGCGGCGCGACTGTTCGGTTTCGGGCAGGCGCGGCGTGGCGATGCTGCCCGGCGCGATGGCGTTGGCGCGAATGCCGTGGCGGCCCCATTCCGCCGCCATCGATTTGACCAGATGCATCAGGCCCGCCTTCGCCGCGCCATAGGGCGCGTGCATCGGCGATCCCACCGCTCCATCGACGGAGCCGATGCAGATCAGCGAGCCGGGCACGCCGCGTTCGATCATCGAAGCGGCGACGGCGCGGGCCGTGACGAAGAAATAGCGCAGGTTGCGGGACTGGTCATAATCCCATTCGTCCAGTGTCACCTCCAGCAACGGCTTGAACAACGCCTGTCCGACAATCGTCACCAGAATGTCCAGCCCGCCCAGCGCGGACTGCGCGTCGGCGACGGCGTTGCGCACCGCGACCTCATCCAGAATATCCGCTTCGATCGGTACGCCGTTGCGACCCAATGCGCGGACCTGGCCCGCGACTTCGTCGGCCCGTTCCAGCACGCTGTCCAGCACGGCAATGTCGCACCCCGCCTGCGCCAGCAGCAGCGCGCTCGCTTCGCCCATGCCACGGCCACCGCCGACGATCAGCGCCTTTTTGCCGTCCAGACCCAGCAGCGAATCCATCATTCGTCTTCCTTCTTCACGGGGCCACGTCGAACATCTTCTTCACGTCCATCAGGCTGATTTTAAGCGATGGCGTGCGTGGCAAGGCGTCGACGATCAACATTTGCGTGGGCACGTGGGTCGGTGGCAGTTCGGCGCGCAGATATGCGATCAGCATTTCCCCATCCACCGCTGGTGCGTTGCGGCTGAGTTCGACAGCAGCCACCGGCACGGCCCCCAGCCTGGCGTCGGGAATGCCGACGACCGCCGCATCGACCACGGCGGGATGCTGGCGCAGCACGTCCACGACGCGTTCGGGCAGGATCTTGAACCCGCCCCGCACGATGGCGCCATCATGGCGGCCACGATGAAAGACATATCCGTCCGCGTCGATCATCACCAGATCGGTGGTGCGCACCCAATCGGGGCGAACGGACGGGCAATGGACTTCCAGCAAGCCTTCGGTCCCGCGCGCAACTTCCACCCCGGTTTCCGGGTCGATCGCCCTGACCGCCACGCCGGGCATCGGCAGGCCCGTACTCCCGCGCTTCGCCTCCCCGGCCTGTGCGCGCATCTGCGGCGTCCAGCGGATGATGGTGCCGCAAAATTCGGTGGCGCCCATGCCCCACAGGATCGGCAGGCCGTAGCGCTGTTCGAACCTGTCCTGAAGGTCCGGGTCGAGATAGGCGGACCCGCCTGAAACGCTTTTGACGCTCGCCATGTCCGCAACCGGAACCTGTGCATCCATGATCATCGCGATGGCGGTCGGATTAAGGCCCAGAGTGTCGGGCCGGTGGCGGCGCAGGGCGTCGACCAGTCCCTCGACCGTGAAACGCTCCATCAGGACGAGCGGGGTGTTGTTGACCGCTGCGCCCGTCAACAGACAGACCCCGCCTACGCCGCCCAGGGGCCAGATATTGATCTGAACCGAGGGAGCCTGATCAGCCTCCGCTCCCGGCGCGCTCATGACCGCGCGCTCCAGCAGCTTGAGCGGCATGGGAATGCGCTTTGGCATGCCGGTGGTCCCACTGGAAAGCACTTCGATGCCGCCTTCGGGCAGGCTGTCGTCGAAGGTGGCACGCCTGCACCGTTCCAGCCCGGCAAGAAAAGCGGGTTCGCCGTCGATGTCGCCCAGTTCGATGCCCGCGACCCCGGACTGCGCCGCCGCCGCGTGGAAGGTCGGCCAGTCCTGCGTGTCGGCCAGGATCGCGGCTGCACCCAGCGCATCGATATTTTCAGCCACGGCGGTTGCGGGCAGGAACGGATAGACGAAGCTGACCGAGCGCCGGTGCGCCAGCAGCCCGACCACCGCCGCCGCATGGGTCAGGCGGTTGCGCACGATGATGCCGACCTTTGCGGTTGGCGGGCACCCCGCCGCGTCCAGCCGCGCGATCACCGCGTTGCCATAGCGCGCGACTTCGCCCCAGCTGACCCAGCGCCCGTCAAATTCAATCGCGCGATCGTCCGCATGGTCGCGCAGGTTCGCCTGTAACCGGTCGATGACGTCGCGGTTCGCGGACAATTCCATCAGTTCCGCGCGCCTTCCAGCAATCCCTTGAGATTGGACGACATCACCATTTCCTTTTCCGCCATCGTATAATCGCCCAGTTCGTGGAGGAAATCGAGCGGATGTTCGGTTCCTTCGGGATGGGGATAGTCGCTGCCGAACAGGATGCGGTTGACCTGCATATGCTTTTTCAGCTCGCTGAAATCATCCTCCACGAACGGCGTGACGAACACATTGCGGTGAAACTGTTCCACGGGGTCGTTTTTGAACTTTTGCGGCATCTGGCCATAGACATGCTGCAACTGTTCGATCAGCGGGATCACCCATTTCGCTCCATTTTCAACGCTGACCAGCCGCACGCCGGGGAAGCGGTCGAACACTCCGCCGCAGATGATCGCGGCGATCGTGTCGGAAATGGCGCGTTCGATGATGCGCAGGCAGTTGACGAAGGGGTCGGATTCGAACGGCAGCCATTCGGCGCCGCCGGTCCACATTTCGATCAGATGGTCGTAATCGGAATTGGACGCATGGATCGATATGAAGATTCCCGCTTCCTGAATGCGTGCCCAGAACGGGTCAAAGTCCGTGAGTCCCATCGACCGCCCGCCGCGATAGCCGGGCACGGGAGACGGACGGATGCAGATGGTCCGCGCGCCCTGCCCGATCAGCCAGTCGGTTTCGGCCATCGCCCGGTCCATGTCCGCCAGCGACACGACCGGCACGCCGAAAATCCGGTTATCGCGCGCAAAGCCCCATTCCTCACTCGTCCACCGGTTCAGCGCATGGAGCGCATCGTGCAGGAACGCATGGTCGTAGCTCAGCCATTTTTCGATGACCGAAAACAGGGTCGGGAACATCAGCGCAGCGTGCACGTGGTGGCCGTCCAGCACCGCCAGCCGTTCGCTGCCCGTGCGCCAGCTTTCGGGCGGGGCGATCGGCTTTCCGGTCATCTGGCGCATGGTCAGACCATCGGGATTGTTGGCCTTGTAATAATTGACATGGGTGCCGGGGGCAGCGACCCGTTCGAATGTCGGGTTCGGGATATAGTCCGAAATCTGCCCCTTGATCGCCAGTCGCTTGCGCCCGTCGACCTCGACGAAACGAAAATCCTTATGCCATTTTTTGGGCAAATGCCGGAACAGCGCATCTTCCGGTTCATAGAAATGATTATCCGCGTCGTAGACGGGAAAGGGAAGCGTCTGGGTCGTCATCGGTCGATCTTTCGGCATGACTTGTCTGGGAATGGTCTGCTTTTCGGTCGGTCACGCCCATTGCGTCAAACGCGCGGATCGCCTTTCCGGCTACGCGGAACCTTCCGATGCGTCCGATTGCTGCGCCTTGGCGAAAGCGGCCATGGCGGCGATGGCCTCACTCGCGTGCGGCGATCCTGCCGCCATCAGCGGCCAGACATGACCCATGCCCGGTGCGACGTGCATCGTCACCCGGCGGTCGGCCAGCGCGAGTTTGCGGACGAAATCCAGCGCTTCGTCCAGCAGCACTTCCGCGCCGCCAGCCAGCACGAGCGTGGGCGGGAAATCATTGGGGTCGGCATGGATGGCGGAGACGAGCGGATCGTCAGGCGCGTGACCCTGAAGATAAAGGGCGGCGGCGTCCTGCACGGCCTGCCTTGAAAACAGGGGGTCGCGGGCCGCGTTACGATCATAGCTGTCGCGCCCTGCCCGAAGGTCCAGCATCGGCGACACCAGTATCGCGCCTGCGGGTCGCTGGCCCGCGCGCGCGGCCAGGATGCACAGCGCCGCCGCCAGTCCACCGCCCGCCGAATCGCCCGCGACAATCGTCGCTGCGGGATCGGGCAAGGCCCGGTAGACAGCCACGATGGCGTGCAGCGCGGCGGGAAATGGCTGTTCGGGCGCGAGAGGATAATAGGGCAGGATCAGCCGACGGCCCGACTGGTCGGCCAGCGCCTGCGCATAGGCGACATAGGCGGCGGGCGAGCCGAGCCGATAGCCGCCGCCGTGGATATAGAGCATGTCGCCACAGGCGGGCGTGGCGGCGGGTTCTATGCTCAGGCAGCGCACAGCGCCCAGTTCAATTTCCGGCGCATCGCCTGCGTTGGCCTTTGCCGCGCGGGCGCGTCGTTCCAGAAGGGCTTCGTCGGCGCGGTGCCCGGCCCGCAATTCCGGGAGATTCCAGTCCATGGTCACAGCAGGAACACGCCGCGCGCCAGCTTTCCTTGCTCCAGATCGTGGAAGGCGCGTTCGAAATCGTGCAGCGCGTAACGCTGCGTCACCAGTTCGTCCAGCTTCAGCTTTCCCAGCCGATATTGCGCGATATAGGTGGGAATGTCCCGATGCGGCCGCGATGCGCCGTAGCGCACGCCCATGATGCCCCGATCCACGAAGGACAGGGGACTGAGCGAGATTTCGGCCATGGTGCCCGCTGCGGTCGTGCCGACGATGAGGCAATTGCCGCCCCATCCCAGGCTGTCCATCGCGTCCCGCAGCACATGGACATTGCCGACACATTCGAACGACCAGTCGACGCCGCTGCCATGGTCTGGTGCGCCGGACGACACGATGTCCCTGATCCGTTGCGGCACATTGCCTTGCGACGCGTCGATGAAGTCGGTCGCTCCGAATTCCCGCGCCTTTTCCTCACGCGTGGGCAGCAGGTCGATTGCAATGATGCGGCTCGCCCCCGCCAGACGCAGTCCCTGCAACACGTTGAGGCCGATGCCGCCGATGCCGAATACCGCTGCCGTTTCCCCCGCCGCCACGCGGGCGCGGTTGATGACGGAACCGACGCCGGTCAGGACGCCACATCCCACGACGCAGGCGATGTCGAGGGGCACGGTCGGGTCGATCTTTACCGCCTGGTTGGACCGCACGACGGTCTTTTCAACAAAGGTGGATGTCGCCCCGAAGCTGGATACGGGCGCGCCATTGCGGTGAAAGGGTTGGGCGCGGTTGCCGTAGGACTGACGGCAATGCGTCGGCCTGCCGCTTTCGCACGGGCCGCACCGCCCGCAATTGGCCAATGTGTGCAGCGCGACATGATCGCCCACGGCAAGGTCGGTGACGCCCGCGCCCAGTTTTTCGACCACGCCCGCGCCTTCATGCCCCAGCACGGCGGGAGCAGGCCAGTCGATGGTGCCGTTGATGACGGAAATGTCGGAATGGCAGATGCCACTGGCGACGATGCGCACCAGCACCTCGCCCGCGTCCGGGTCCCTGACGTCCAGATCATCGACAAAACGGAGCTTGCCCACTCCTTCATAGATCAGGGCGCGCATTGGGCATCTCCTCCATCGTCGCTCGTTCGACCCTTGTCGTTCGCCGGGCGGTCAACTTATGTCCAAATCGTCCCAATCGACCACCGTGCACATGCGATGATAATCGGGGCTGAGCCAAGGGGCGTTCACCTGAAGTCGGCGATGCTGCCGGTTGACGTAATAATTTTTCTCGATCCCGCCCTCTGGCGTCATTTGCAGCCAGTTGGCCGCTTCGGCGTCGAGTTCGCGATTATATCGATCGAATGCGGCGGGCTTAACATCGACGCGGCCCTTGCCTTCCGCCAGCATGCGCATGACGCATTGGGCCGCATAGCTTGCCCAGATCAGCCACCATTGCGGCAGGCCGGTGCCGCCGGTCAGCGGTTGAGAATTGGGGCCGTACAGCATGAAAAAATTGGGGAATTGCGGCACCATCATCGACAGATAGGCGCGGGGACCATCGCCTGCGTCCCACATGTCATGCAGGTCCTTGCCGCCTAATCCCCTGTAGCGGGCGGGCCAGAGATATTTCAGCACGTCGAACCCGGTGGCGGCGATGACGATGTCGGCGTCGCACGCCGTGCCATCCGCCATGACAAAGCCGGTGGGCGTGAAGCGCGCGACCGATCCGGTCAGCAGGTCCACATTGTCGCGGGTCAGGGCGCGATACCAGCCATTGTCGACGACCGGGCGGCGCGACATCGGCGCATAGTCGGGGATCAGCTTTTCAATCAGATCATCCCGTCCGCCGGTTTCACGCCGGATATAGTCGGTAAGGAAGGCGCGCAGATCGTCATTAGCCTTGCTGACCTGACCACCCTGCGCCTGCCAGGCGGGATCGACCCGCTGGAGATTGTGGATGTCGAACAGGCCAGCCGTCGCGGTGTAGCGCGACCAATTCCAATATCCGGGCAGATTTTCACACAGCCAGGCAAGTTCAGGTTCAATTGGCGCGCCATATTTTTCGCGCGGGCTGATCCATTGCGGCGTGCGCTGCACGACCGTCACATGCGCGGCCTGCGCGGCGACGGCGCTCAATAGCTGCACCCCGGTCGAACCGTTACCGATCACCGCGACCCGCTTGCCCGTCAGGTCCAGTCCTTCGGGCCAGGCGGACGGGTGAACGATCTGCCCGCCAAACCCCTCCACCCCTTCAATATCAGGCAGTTGCGCATTGGCGAAGGTTCCGCAGGCCGTGATGACGACATTGGCCTCTATACGTTCATCACCTTGCGGGGTAGCGACATCCACCGTCCAGACATTGCGTGCCTGATCAAAGGCCGCGCCCTGCACGTCATGGTTGAAGCGGCTGTTCGCCATAACGCCATATTTACGCGACACATGCTGCAGATAGTCGCGCACCGCTTCGCCACGGTTGAAATATTCGGACCATGGGTAGAGCTTTTCAAAGCTATATTCATAGGTGATGGACGGCGTATCCACGCGCACATCGGGATAGCGGTTGATCGTCCAGGTGCCCCCAGCCTCCCCCTGGCGTTCCAGCAAGATGTAGGGGATGCCCAGCAATTCCATTTGCACGCCCGCCACGATCCCCGCCGGGCCGCTGCCGATAATGACGACGCGGAAATCATCGGGGATGGTCGGCCTTTCGCCCGGCCATTCGACGGCACAGGGAAAGGGCCTGAAGGCCGCCAGATCGCGCCGCGCCTCGAACTCCAGATCGGTCATTTCCTGCCCGGTGGCCATCGTCATGAGCGCTCGCAGATCGTCCTCCGGCGGTTCGGGCAGCACCGCCGGGCCAGCATTGTCCCCCAGCCAGGATGTGGCCCTATCGATCAGCAGCGCTTTCTGCGCGGCGGTCATTTGCGCGACAGGGGGCAGTTCGGCGACCTGCGCGTCACGGCTGTTGTGATACAGCGCGATCCGCACCGCGTTCAGATCAGCGACCTCTATCCCACGCCTGATAAAATCGGTGTCGGTTGCCTGCGCCGCCGTGGCCATCATGCGTCCTTATTATCCGTAAAGCGGCTGAACATGCCGCCCCTGTTCTTCTCGCGATAACAAAATTGTCCAATCGCTGTAGCGACCCGGCCCGATTTCCGCATGCGCGGAACCCGCGAGGCTGTTGCCATCAGTGACCGCGAAACCGGGGTTCGCGGCGGTCCATGAAGGCACGGGCGGCCTCTGTCGCGTCATGGGATGACAGGCTGATCTGCGCATTCGCCATCGCCTCCTGCGCCATGGTTTCTTCCAGCGCGCCGACGGCGGCGGCATTAAGGTTGCGTTTCATGGCGGCGAACGCGGCGGTCGGCCCGGCGGCGAGCTTTGCCGCAAGCGCGGCGCATTCCGTGTCGAGCCGGTCGTCGTCCACCAGCCGATTAATCAGGCCCGCCGTCAGCGCCGCCTCCCCGCTCATCGGTTCATCGAGCAGGAACATCTCCCGCGCACGCGATGCACCCAGCAGTCGGGTGAGCAGATAGCTGCCACCCGGATCGCCACAGCGTCCGGCGCTGGCAAAGGCCAGCTTGAACTTCGCCGTCGTGGACGCGATGCGCAGGTCGCAGGCCGCCGCCATCACCATCCCGCTCCCCGCGACGGGTCCACGAATGCGCGCGATCGTCGGTTTGGGCATGCGATGCAGCAGCAGGGGGATTTCGGCATGGATGGACATGCGCGCCGCCGCTTCGTCGGCCCGCATCTGTTCGGCGCGCGGCTCCTTATCCTCGCCCGACAGGTCATGTCCCGCGCAAAAGCCCCGGCCCGCCCCCGCCAGCACGACGCAGCGCACATCAGGATCGACCGCCCAGGCGCGCAACGTGGCCAGAATCTGGTCCAGCATCGCTTCGGTCAGGGCGTTCAGCCGGTCGGGACGATTGAGCGTCAGCATCGCGACGCCCCCTTCAGTCGCCGTCACTATGGTCATTTATGCGCCCTGACCTTGTCCATGCCCGCGACGATGAATTCGCCGGTCTGACCATAAGCGGACGCATGGCCCAGTTGATGAATGTCGAAACAGCTTTGCAGCGCCGCCCCCTGCCCCATGATGTCGAGCGTCTGGTTGACGGCGCGTTTGGCCATGGCCAGCGCATGGGGGTGCATCTGGGCGATCTCATCCGCCAGCGCGCGCGCCTGTGCATCCAGATCGGCGCGTGGCACGACCCGGTTCACCATGCCGCGTCGTTCCGCCTCATGCGCGTCGATGGGTCGCGCGGTGAACAGCATTTCCTTCGCCTTGCGCGCGCCCAGTTCCCATGTGTGCCCATGATATTCAACGCCGCCGATGCCCATCAGCACGACGGGGTCGGAAAAACGCGCATCGTCCGCCGCGATGATCAGGTCGCATGGCCAGGCGAGCAGCAGTCCGCCCGCTATGCATGCGCCCTGCACCGCCGCGATCGACGGTTTGGGAATGTCGCGCCAGCGCCGGGAATAGCCCAGATAATGTTTCGCTTCCCATTCATGGATGCCCAGCAGTCCACGATCGGCAATAGTGCCGCGAATGCGATTGAACGATCCTTCGCGGATCGCTTCTTCACTGACGTCGTGGCCTGCCGAAAAATGCTTGCCCTCCGCCCGCAGCAGGATGACGCGCACCGATTCATCCTCCGCCGCGCGTTCCCAGGCCGCGTTCAGCTGCGCAAGAAATGGTTCGTTCTGGGCGTTGGCCCGGTCGGCGCGGTCCAGCGTGATCGTGGCGACCCGGTCATCGACCTCGTAACGGATAAAATCTGTCATGGCACATATCTCCTGCCCTGTCGGTTGCGCGCGATCGCGGAAACGGACAGCCCTTACCCGCGCCGTTCCGCATGGTCGGAAGCACCGCGCACGAAAATTGACAGGGCCGGGTGCAGGATGGCCATGCTGATCGTTGCGAACAAGGTGGAAATGCGATGAACCTGAACTTGACCGAGCAGCAGGCCATGATGCGGGACGCTGCGCGGCGCTTTTTCGAGCGGGACGATGTGATCGCGGCGGCCCGCGCGGCAAATGGGCAGGCCGATGCCGCCCTGTGGCGAGAAGCGGCGGAAATGGGGTTCATCACCATGCGCGCGCCGCAGGACAAGGGCGGGCTGGGCATGGGGCTGATGGAGGCGACGTTGATCTGCGAGGCGGCGGGGCGTGGCGTCGCGCCCCTGCCGATCGCGGATGGGATCGCAGCCTGCAACCTGCTGGGTCATGTGGATGGCGACGCGGCGCTGGCGCTGCTGGAAGCGGCGACCGTTGCGCCGATCAGCTTCGATCCCCAGGCGGGCTGCACCCGGCTGGTGCTGGAGGGGGACGCGTTGCATGCGATTGCGGCGTCGGGGGATCGGCATCTGATCGGCAGGGGCGACGGGGTGGCCACGCTGTTCCAGGCGGCGCTGGCTGAGCTGGCACTGCTGCGCGCTGCGTGGCTGGTAGGCGCTGGGACGCGCGCGGTGGAAATGGCGGCGGCCTATGCCACCGAACGGCGGCAGTTCGATCAGCCCATCGGCGCATTTCAGGGCGTCGCCTTTCCATTGGCCGATTCGATCACCGACATGGAAGGCGCGCGCCTGCTGGTCTGGCGCACGATATGCAGCATCGCCAAGGGGCAGGCAGAGGCAGGCGCGCTGGTCGCGATGGCTGATTGGTGGAGCGCCACCGCCGCCCGGACAGCTGTGCGCCGCGCGCTGCGCGTGTTCGGCGGTTACGGCCTTTCGGTCGAATATGACATTCACCTCTATTTCCTGGCGATAGAACGAACGGCATTGGCCACAGGTGATCCGCAATCGCGGCTGGCGACGGCGGGCGAACGACTGTGGGCTGGGCAGTTGACGGCACTGCCGCAGGCGGGCGATCCGGGGATCGACACGGACTTCACCCAGGCGGAAGACGCGTTCGCCGACGACGTGCGCGCCTTTCTGGTTGAACATGTGACCGACGACGTGCGCGCTTTGGCGGAAGCGTCGCAGGACGGTCACATCCCCCAGCTGCATCGGGCGCTTGCGCAGGCGGGCCTGGCCTATCCCGACTGGCCGTCGAAATGGGGCGGGCAGGATCGCGGCCCGATGGAGGTGACGGCGCTGGGGCGCGTGTTCGAGGAATTCGGCATTTCGCGCATCCCAATCGGCTGCACCAACATGGGCGCGCGGATGGCGTTGCGGTTCGGATCGTCCGACATGCAGGCCGAAATATTGCCACGGCTGGCCGACGGATCGGCGCTGGCGTGCCTGGGCTTTACCGAGCCGGGATCGGGATCGGACATGTATGCCGCGCGCACCCGCGCCGTGCGGGACGGGGATGACTGGATCGTCACGGGCCAGAAGATGTTCACGACCGGCGCGCATATCTCAGACTATATATTGCTGCTCGCACGCACCGACCCGGACGCACCCAAGCACAAGGGCATCACCCTGTTCCTGTTTCCGATGAACCTGCCGGGCGTGACCGTCCAGCCAATCGACACGCTGCCGGACGAACGCACCAACATCACCTTCTACGACGATGTTCGCGTGCCGGACCGCTATCGGCTGGGCGAGGTGAATGGCGGGATCGCCGTGATGGGCGCGGCGATGGAGATCGAACATGGCGGTGAAGGGCTGCATATCTATCATCACAGCCTGATGGCCACGGCGCTGCAATGGGCACAAACACCCGGCCCATCGGGTGCCCGCCCAATCGAGGATGCGGCGATCCGCGTCCGGCTGGCACGGATGCGCGCCCATCTGGAGGTTGCCGACCTGATGTGCCGCCGGGTCACCTGGGCGGCGGAAACGGGTGCAATGTCCCGCGCGATCGGCCCGATGGCAAAGCTGTTCGCGACCGAAATCTATATGGAGGATGCCGCCGACATGGCGGCGCTGACTGCGCCGGGCGGATCGGCGGGGGGCGGCCCTGCGTTCGCAAAGATCGAAAAATCCTATCGCCAGTCGATTGCGCAGACCATCTACGCCGGGACCAGCGAGGTCCACAGGTCCATCATCGCCCAACATGGGCTGGGCCTGCCCCGGTCCTGAATAGGCCCGGTTGCTTCCGCATGTATGGAAAGCCGTTGTCCCGGATTGATCCGGGCCGCATCCGGCGATCCTATCAGCCTGACGGAGCGTGGCCAGACGCCGCGGCTCCATATCGGGAACGTCCATGCATCAACCAGTTTTGCCGACCGCGCCCGACGCCACCGCCATCCGCGAAGGCTGTCCCGCCGAAATGATCGATCGCGCGGCGAAACGCCACCGCACCATGATATTGTTGATGCTTACGTTCATCTACAGCCTCAACTATCTCGACCGGCAGATCGTCGTCATCCTTCAGGAACCGATCAAAGCCGATTTCGGCCTGGCCGATTGGGAATTGGGCCTGCTGACCGGCGGCGCTTTCGGCATATTCTACACCGCCATGGGGGTTCCCATCGCGCATGTGATCGACCGGGGCGTCAATCGCGTGCGGCTGATAGCAGCATTCACCGCCGCGTGGAGCGTCATGACCGCCGTCTGCGGGCTGGCGCGCGGCTTTGGTCAGTTCTTTGTCGCGCGGATGGGCGTGGGTCTGGCCGAAGCCGGTTTTACGCCTGCCGCGCATTCGCTGATTTCCGACCTGTATCCGCCACGCGAACGGTCAGCGGCGGTGGGGCTGTTCGCGGTGGGCGTGCCGGTGGGCATGATGGTGGGCATGATCGTGGGCGGCATCGTGGCGCAGGTCACTGACTGGCGCACGGCGTTGCTGGTGGCTGGCGCGCCGGGCGTGCTGGTCGCCATCCTCTTCCCCCTTATTGCCAAGGAGCCGATGCGCGGCGCGAGCGACCTGCCTGCCGAGCGCGCGAAGGATGTACCGGAGCGGCTGAGTTTTCTGGAGGGGCTGCGCATACTCGCGCGTCGCCCGGCGTTCGTCCACATCGTCGCGGGATCGGCCGCCATCGCCTTTGCCCAGATGGGCATCATGACCTGGCTTCCGTCTTTCCTGATCCGGTCGCACGGATTGAACCTGGCCGAAACGGGCATCGGCCTGGGCCTGGTCAGCGGCATCTGCGGTGCGCTGGGCACATGGTTGGGCGGGTGGCAGGGCACGCGATTTGGACGGTCGGGCCTGCATGCGGTCGTGTGGCTGCCGATCGTCGGATTGATCCTGTCCGTGCCCATATATCTGATGGTCGTCACCGTCGGCAGCGGGTCGGTCGCCCTGCTGCTGCTGATACCGTCCAGCATCGTCGGTGCGCTGTGGACCGCGCCATCGATCGCGCTGACGCAAAGCCTGGCGCCGGTGGCGATGCGCGCGCGGGCCAGCGCCGTCTATATCGTGGCGGCGAACCTGATCGGCGTGTCGATGGGGCCGCTGGTCGCGGGCGTCCTGAGCGACTGGTTCGCCGGTCTGCACGGCGGCGATGCCGCGCTGGGCCTGCGCGACGCGATGATGGTGCTAACGCTGTTCCTGTTCTGGGGCGCGGGACATTGGGTCTATGCCTCGCGCCTGCTCAAGCGGGAAGGCGAGGCAAGCGAGGTGGCGGCCTGATCGGGAAAGTGCGGGAAATGAGATGCCCACGCGCGGGGTGACTTTTCGTGCCGCGCCCTGCACTATCAGGCCAATCAACGATATCGAAATGGGCAATGGAGAGCGTGATGACGGCAGGCAGTTCGACAGGCCAGGTGATGCACGACATGAGCGTTGCGGACCCGCGCCCGGTCAAACCCCTTGAATTTGACGGCCCCCTGCCCAAGCCAACCACCGACATGGCGCAGATTAGGGCCGACCTTGACCGTGCAGGCTATGCCATTGCCGCCGGGCTGCTCACCACGAAGCAGGCGCGCGACATGCGTGACCGGCTTGCGGCGGAAATCGACCGTGAAGAAAAGATCGACGAACGGCGGGTGCGCGGTTTCTTCACCGACAATGACGATCTGAACCGGCGCATATCCGGCGCATTGCTGATCAATCGATACCGCCCGTTCCGTGACCTGCTGGAGCATGAACTGCCGCTAACGATCACGAAGGAGATATTGGGGCCGCAGACGCTGGACGAATCCTATCTGGTGCACAGCTATGGCGCAAATGTCACCCGGCCCGGCAGCGCGCAGCAGGGCATTCATCGCGACCGCAGTGGGGCCATACCGCTGAGCGCGGGGCCAGCGCAGACCCGGTTCATCTGGTGCCTGGATGATTTTGTGGAGGAAAATGGCGCCACGCGTATGGTGCCGGGCAGCCACCGCGACCTGGAGCCGCAATCCTGGACGGTCCGATATGAGTCCGTCCCGGCGGAAGCGCCCGCCGGTTCGGTCCTGATCTACACCGATATGTTGCTGCACGGCACCGGCGCGAATGTTTCGTCCGATCTGGAGCGTGCGGGCGTGATCATCGGCTATTGCCCGCCCTGGTGGAAACCGATGATCAATTTCCCCATGACCACTGACCCCGCGACGATGCAGGGTTCGTCCAAGACCATACGTCAGCTGCTGGGATATAGTTCGGTCGCGGTCGGGTTCGACGAGCCATGGACCTATGCGCCCGACGGGGTCAACGCCTTGATCGTCCCGCCCAAAATGGACTGGTAGCGCGCAGCCAGCGCGGGGTCGGAGTGCTTTGCAGCCACCCCGCCCCGCACGATCCGGTCGATGGGTTCGCCCCTTAAACCCGCATGGGCATCAGGACATACAGCGCCGGGCTGCGGTCATTTTCGCGGATCAGCGTCGGCGCGGCTGCATCGGCGAGATGCAGTTCGACCAAATCGCTGTCGATCTGGCCAAGTATGTCCAGCAGATAGCGCGCGTTGAACCCGATTTCGAAGCCTTCGCCCTGGAACGCGCCGGGCACTTCTTCAGCTGCCGTGCCATTTTCCGGGCTGGTGACGGACAGGGTGATCTTGTCGCGATCCAGCGTCATCTTGACGGCGCGGGTCTTTTCCGTGGCGATGGTCGCGACGCGATCCACGCCTTCTTCGAAGCTGCGCGGATCGATCTTGAGCAGCTTGTCATTGCCGGTCGGAATCACGCGGCTGTAATCGGGGAAGGTGCCGTCGATCAGCTTGCTGGTCAGGATCGCGCTGCCCAGACCAAAGCGGATCTTGCTGGCCGAAAGCGAGATTGCCACCGACCCGTCAACTTCATCCAGCAGCTTGCGCAATTCGCCAATGCATTTGCGTGGTATGATGATGCCCGGCATGCCGTCAGCGCCGTCGGGACGGGGCACGGTGACGCGCGCCAGGCGGTGGCCATCGGTCGCCGCGGCCTTCAGCACGGGCTGGCCGTCGTCCGACACATGGAAATAAATGCCGTTCAGATAATAGCGCGTTTCTTCGGTCGAGATGGCGAAGCGCGTCTTGTCGATGATCTGCTTGAGCGTTTCGGCGGGCAGTTCAAAGCAGGTCGGCAGGTCGCCTTCGGCGATGACCGGAAAGTCGTCGCGCGGCAGGGTCGACAGGTTGAAGCGCGCCCGGCCCGCCTGGATCAGCATCTTGCCTTCGGCGGCATGGAGCGACACCTGCGATCCTTCGGGAAGCTTGCGGGCGATGTCGAACAGCGTGTGCGCCGATATGGTCGTCGCGCCGGGCTGTTCCACCTGCGCCGATACGCTCTCCACGATCTGGAGGTCGAGATCGGTCGCCATCAACTTGATCGCACCGTCCGCCGACGCCTCTATCAGCACGTTGGACAGGATCGGAATCGTATTGCGCCGCTCAACCACCGACTGGACGTGGCTGAGGCTCTTGAGAAGAGTTGCGCGTTCGATGGTGGCCTTCATGTCCCTGTTTGTCCGTTTCTTTTTCTGCGCAAAGCCCGGAGACGGTCGAATCCGGGCGACAATGATGGATGGTCCTTCATAGCTGCTATGACGGCGGCGGCAAGCGCTCGCTGGTCATTTCGGTGGAGCAAGGGTTGCAAAAGGGCACAGCATCGGCTTTGCCGGGCTGATGGTGCGCCTTTTCCTCATTTTACTGTCGATGTTAGCCGTCGCCGCGCCCGCCGCCGCCAAGGATTCACTTGGCATATTCGAGTTCTGGGGCGCGTTTCGCGATCCGGCGGCGCCGCGCTGCTATGCCATTGCCACGCCGGTCGGACGACGAGGGGAAGCCTTCGCCGCTGTGGGCACCTGGCCGCGGCAGCGGGTGCGCGGGCAAGTGCATTTCCGCCTGAGCCGCACCCGCGCGGAAGGCGCGCCCGTGACCCTGAGCGTCGGAGACCGGCGCTTTGCGCTGGTGGCGGGCCGGGGCGACGCCTGGGCGCAGGACCAACGGGCCGACGCCGCCATCATCGCCGCGATGCGGTCGGCCAGCAGCATGAGCGTCCAGACGACAGGGGCGAACGGGCGGGGCTTTGCCGATACCTACAGGTTGCGGGGGGCCGCCACCGCCATCGATGCGGCGGCGCTGGGGTGCGCGCGGCTGCGATAGGGCCGACGCGCACTGTTGGCACGGGCGGCACGGCTTCGCTTTAAAAGATGCCCAAAATCGGCTATGGGCCGCCTCATGCAGACAGCCGCTACTCCATTGATGCCGATTCCCGGCGCTATCGACCCTGTGCCCGTGCCGCGTGCGGTGACGCCGCGCGAAGACGGGCGCGTCGACCTGATGGGGCTTTCGCGGCCCCAGATAAAGGCCGTGCTGGAGGAGGCGGGCCTCGACACGAAGCAGGCGAAGCTGCGGTCCAAGCAGTTGTTCCATTGGCTCTATCATCGTGGCGAGACCGACTTCGACGCCATGACCGACCTTGCCAAACCGATGCGGGGCTGGATGGCGGAGCGCCTGATCGTCGGTCGTCCGCAGGTGGTGGAGGCCCAGGTGTCGACCGACGGCACCCGCAAATGGCTGCTACGGTCGGACGACGGCCAGGATTATGAGATGGTCTTCATCCCCGATGCCGATCGCGGGACGTTGTGCGTGTCCAGCCAGGTCGGCTGCACCCTGAATTGCCGTTTCTGCCATACCGGCACGATGCGGCTGGTGCGCAACCTGACGCCCGGCGAAATTGTCGGGCAGGTCATGCTGGCGCGCGATGCGCTGGGCGAATGGCCCAGGGGCAGCATGGCGTCGGCCAATGACGACGAAACAGATGACGCGCCCCAATATACCACCGACGGGCGCATGCTGACCAACATCGTCATGATGGGCATGGGCGAGCCGCTCTACAATTTCGATCATGTCCGTGACGCGTTGAAGATCGTGATGGACGGCGATGGCCTTGCCCTGTCCAGGCGGCGCATCACCCTGTCGACGTCCGGCGTCGTGCCGATGATGGCGCGTGCGGGCGAAGAGATTGGCGTCAACCTGGCCGTGTCGCTGCATGCGGTGACCAAGGATGTCCGCGACGAACTGGTGCCGCTCAACAAGAAATATGGGATCGAGGAGCTGCTCCAGGCATGCGCCGACTATCCGGGCGCGACCAATGCGCGACGCATCACATTTGAATATGTGATGATCAGGGACAAGAATGACAGCGACGACGACGCGCGTGAGCTGGTCCGCCTGATCCGCCAGTTCAAGCTGTCGGCAAAGGTCAACCTGATCCCGTTCAACCCCTGGCCGGGCACGGATTATGAATGTTCCACGCCCGACAGGATCAGGCGCTTTTCCGAAATCGTGTTTCAGGGCGGCATCTCTGCCCCGGTGCGCACGCCGCGCGGCCGTGACATCATGGCGGCCTGTGGGCAGCTGAAGTCAGCGTCGGAAAAGAAGAGCCGGGCGGAACTTGATCGACTGGCCGCAGAAAAGCAGGCCGCGCTGGGCTGACCTTGGGACGATTCAGTCCGCTTTCGCGCCAGGACGATGCTCATGCAAAAAGGGCGGCCCCGATGGGACCGCCCTTCCTGTCAGTTTCGATCGCGAAGGATCAGAAACGGAAGCCAACGCCGACGACGCCAGCGTCACGGCCGTTGAAATTGTCTTCATACTCGGTGCGCTGATATTCAGCCGAGATGTAGGTGTTGCCGTTCAGGGCGAACTCGATGCCGCCGCCGTAACGCACGCCTTCAACCGAGAAGCCAGCGTTGCTGTTGGACACTTCGAAGCGGGTGTTGGCGTAGCCAACCTTGCCGAATGCCAGCAGCTGCGGGTTCAGGACGTAGCCAAGACGAACCGAAGCGGCCAGGTCACGGCTGAGTTCCAGACCGGCATCGCCAACCGTGGTGTCGCTGAGCGATACTTCCGGGCCGAACGTGATGTTGGGGGTTACCGCCAGGTCGAAACCGGTGGTGACGCCATAAGCGAAGCCGTCTTCGCCGCCCAGCTTGTCATAGCCAGCGGTGACGCCAGCGCGGGGGCCGGTGAAGGGAGCAGCGTCCTGCGCAACGGCAGGAGCGGAGACGGCAGCGGCAGCAACAGCGGCTGCGAAAATCACAGTCTTCATAATAACCTCTTTTAATAAAAGCGCGATCGTCAGGAAAAAGACGTACGCCTTGTCAAATAGCAGGGGGTTTCCCTTGAAGATCCAATGATCATATCAAGAATGCCGTATAGGACGGCTTCCCCCTTTCCATCCTGCTTGCCGCGATTGTCATCGTCGGCGACGCGCATATGCTGATTTTCCTGTTACGTTGCAATATCGTCATGAACATAATCAAAGGTTGAGGCTTTTCAGCAACAGTCATTGCACAACCCCCGAAAGCCACATGCCGATCCAGCCAGCTAGGTTCATGACGATGCACCGCAGATGAACGGCTTAACTCTGGACGAGCAGAACGACATTTTTGACCCCGTCGGTGCAAAAGGGTAACAGTGCGCAATGGTGAGTGCAGCGCCCCCCGGTCAGATGCCCCCCGTCGATCCTTTGGTCATCCGCCACAAATGGCCGGTTCGCGTCTGGCACTGGCTGAACGCCGCGCTTCTATACATTCTACTGACCAGCGGGCTGGGCATATTCAACGCGCATCCCCGGCTTTATTGGGGCCAATATGGCGCCAATTTCGATAGAGCCTGGTTGGAGCCTGGACGGTTCGGACCGCTATTCACCCTGCCCGCTCACTATGATCTTGCCTTGTCGCGGCAGTGGCATCTGACCGCCGCGCCGCTGTTCGCCTTTGCACTGCTGGGCTACATGCTGTGGAGCCTCGCCAGCGGTCATGTCGGTCGGGATTTGGCGTTCCGGCGCGGCGAGCTGAGGCCACGTCATGTCTGGCAGGACATTCGCGACCATGCGCGGCTGCGCTTCCCGACCGGAGCGGCGGCGCTGCGCTACAATGTCCTGCAGAAGGCCAGCTATATCGGGATCATCTTCATTGTCCTGCCGGTCATCATCCTGACCGGACTGACGATGTCACCGGGCATGAACGCGGCATGGCCCTGGCTGCTGGACCTGTTCGGCGGACGCCAGTCGGCCCGCTCCATTCACTTCATCGCCGCCTTCGCGCTGGTCGTCTTTTTCCTTGTCCACATCCTGATGGTCGTGCTGGCGGGGCCGGTCAACGAACTGCGGTCCATGATCACCGGGCGCTACCGCGTGCCGCAGGACAGGTCATGAGCCTGATCCTTACCAGGCGCGCGATCATGCTGGGGGCCGGGGCCATGCTGACCGGTTGCGACCGGATCGCGCGCAATGACACCGTCCGGGATGCATTGTTCAACGCGCAGAATTTCCACAAATGGGCGCAACGCACCCTGATGGCGCGGGACGCGCTGGCACGGGAGTTCAGCCCCGACCATATTTCGCCGATTTTTCGTTCCAATGGCACGAATAATCCGAACACGACGGAATATAAGGCGCTGTGGCGGTCCGGCTTTGCCGATTGGCGGCTGCAAGTCACGGGACTGGTCGATCGCCCGCTGTCCCTGTCGCTGGCACAACTCCACAGCTTGCCGCATCGCGAACAGATCACCCGTCACGATTGCGTGGAAGGATGGAGCGCGATCGGCAAATGGCGTGGCGTGCCGCTCAAACTGCTGCTGGATGCTGCCCGGATGAAGGACAGGGCGCGCTACATCGTCCTTCATTGCGCGGACACCATGGGCGACGGCAATCCCTATTATGAAAGCATCGACCTGGTGGATGCCTTTCATCCGCAGACGATCCTGGCCTTTGCATTGAACGACCAACCGCTGCGCGTCGCCAATGGCGCACCCTTGCGGCTGCGTGTCGAGCGACAGCTGGGCTATAAACATGCCAAATATCTGATGAAGATCGAGGCGGTTGACGATCTGAAAGGCATAGGCGGCGGCAAAGGCGGCTATTGGGAAGATCGCGCCGGATATGATTGGTATGCAGGCATTTGACGCAGCCGGAATGACCTGACACTCTGGCAGTCATGAAATTATTTGATCGCGTCATCAATCGATTGGTCACGCGCGGCCAGTTGACCATCATCTATCATGACGGCCGCAAGGTGACGGCAGGGACCCCCGATCCCGCCTTCCCTTCGCTGGCATTGAAGTTCCGGGACGCGCGGGTGCCGTTCGACATCATGCGCGACCCGCGCCTGGGCATGGCGGAGGCCTATATCGACGGTCGCGTCGCGATAGAGGGCGGCGGCATCATGGAGCTGGTGTCCCTCATCCGCGCCAACAATGCCTGGGAAAGCGGTCGATCGATCAGTGACAAGGGCCGGTTGAAACGCGGTTTCCGGGCGGTGCGCCAATCGCTCTGGCGGGCGAACCATCGATCGCGATCCAAAAGGAACGTGGCCCATCATTACGACCTGTCCGGCGCGCTCTATGCCCTGTTCCTGGATCGCGACCGCCAATATAGCTGCGCCTATTGGCCCGACGCCGACAATGAAGCGGGCATCAGCCTGGAACAGGCGCAGGAAGACAAGAAGGCGCATATTGCCGCCAAGCTGCTGCTGAAACCGGGCATGAAGGTGCTGGACATCGGATGCGGATGGGGTGGCATGGCGCTGTATCTGCACCGGACCTGCGGCGTGGATGTCACCGGCATCACCCTGTCCGAAGAACAGCTGAAGGTCGCCCGCCAGCGCGCCGCGGACGCCGGCGTATCGGATCATGTGCGCTTTGAACTGATCGACTATCGCGACATGGCTGGCCCGTTCGACCGGATTGTATCGGTCGGCATGTTCGAACATGTCGGCACGGCGCATTATCGTGCCTTTTTCAACAAATGTCGGCAGCTTTTGGCCCCGGATGGCGTGATGCTGATCCACACGATCGGCCGGGTCGACGGCCCCGGCATCACCGACGCATTTACCCAGAAATATATTTTCCCCGGCGGCTACATCCCCGCTTTGTCGGAGATGATCGGAGGCAGCGAAGGCACGCGGTTGATGGTCACCGATGTCGAGGTGCTGCGCCTGCACTATGGCCTGACCATCCGTGAATGGTATCAACGCGCCATGGCGCACCGGGCGGACATTATCGCCCTGTATGATGAACGTTTCTTTCGCCTGTGGACTTTTTATCTGGCCGGGGCTGCAACCGTGTTCGAACATGGCAGCATGGTGAATTATCAGGTTCAATATGTCCGCGACCGCCGCACCCTGCCGATTACCCGCGACTATATGAGCGACGCGGAAAGCAGGCTGCGCGCCCGCTGATTTCCCTTAACAGCCGCTGACAGGATCGTTCCCGGACGGTTCAGTCATGCGGATGCATCTTGATTCCTGTGGTCCCCGCTGGCGAGCGGCGGACATATGCGAGGAGAAGGATGATGAAACTGTTCTGGAAGGGCGCGGTGGCGGCGGGTCTGGCTATGGCGACCCTGGGCGTTGCGGCGGCCCCGGCGCAGGCGCAACATTATCGCGGCGGTTATGACCATCGCGATTATCGGGAATGGCGCGGTGACCGCTACGGGGATCGACGGTGGGACGACCGCCGCGACTGGCGTAATCATCGGCGGCACTGGCGCGACGACCGGCGTGCCTATTACCGTCATTATCGCCAACGCTGCTGGACGGAATGGCGTTACAACCCCTATCGCGATCGCAATGTGCGCGTGCGTATCTGTCGGTAATTCGCGTCAGGTGTGACAGTCGATAGTAGCGCGCATCGTGGCATGTCCGACGATGCGCGCTACCATCTGTGCCCTTTTAGCCCATCAGTGCCCTTTTGGGACGAGGCGATCCGGTGACGATTGAACCAGTTGCCCGGTTGCGGCATTTTGCCCTGCATGACCGATCCGATGCCCGTTGTTCAAAGCCTGCTGTCCGGGCTCCCCATTTTCCTCTTGCACCTGGCCAGCGCCACGGTGGCATGGCTCGCCGCCCTGGCGCTCTATATGTGGATTACGCCGCATGACGAATTCGCGCTGATCCGCGCGGGCAATCAGGCGGCGGCGATTTCATTGGGAGGTGCGGCAATTGGCCTCGCCCTGCCGCTGGCTTTGTGCCTGGCGGGGTCGATCAATGTCTGGGACATATTGATCTGGGGCAGCGTCACGCTCATCCTTCAGCTGATCGCGTTTCGCTTTGTCGATTTCCTGCTGGGGTCGCTGTCCGCCCGGATCGAGGGCGATGAGCGGTCGGCTGCCATTTTCCTGGCGATGATGAAAATCGCCATCGCCTGCCTGACCGCCGCGGCGGTGGCGGGCTGAACTGTGGCGGGGCGTGGCATTGGCTGTCTACCGCTCATTCTGGGGGGCGTTTTGGCGCTCGCCTGGATAGGCGAAGTCACGCAAGCCCCGCCGTTGCAGGTGGAAACATTCGACCCCCGGTCCCCCCGTCGCCCGATGCCGCAATGGAGCGACGAGGCATTCGTGATCGAAGATGCGCGCGAAGCCCCCGGCGACAGCATGGGCACGGCTTTCGCAATCGACCGGGACGGCACCTGGCTGACCGCCGAACATGTCACCCGCGATTGTTCGCGCATCGGCCTGCAGGAAGGCAATGTCGCCCGCGCCGTGTCCCGCATCGTGCAAAGCCGGGAGGCTGACGCCGCTCTGGTGCGGGACGGCCTTCCCAGCGACGATGCGCTGCCATTATCTGATCGCGTGCCGATGGCTGGATCAACCGGATTTCATATGGGGTTTCCCGCCGGGCGTCCGACACTGGTCGTATCGGAACTGATCGGCGCGGCCAGCGCGCGGCGTGGGCAGAGTGAAGAGACGGAGCCGGTCCTGGCATGGGCAGAGGTGGGTCGCTTGCCCGCCGGCGATAACATGCTTTCGGGCATCAGCGGCGGGCCAGTCTTTGCCGAAGACGGTCATGTCGTGGGGGTCAACAGCGCCGCCACCGGCCGACGCGGGCGGATATTGACGACGGCCCCGGACGCGATGATCAGACTGGTCGCGGCAAGCCGTGCGGTCGATGACCGACCGGTCGCCTACCCCTTTGCTGGCCTGACCGACGCGGAAGCGCGCTTTGCCGCATGGCTGGAACAGGGCGTGATCCGCCGCATCTTCTGCGACGTGGATGAAGGGGCTCAACGGTTGACGACAGCCGTGCCGAACGGCTAGGCCGCGCGAAACACAGGATTGACACGATCATGAGCGACACGCCTCCCGACCGCCTTTCAACCAACCCGCGCAGCCCCCATTTCGACATGGAGCAATTGCAGCGCGGCGTCGGCATCCGTTTCAAGGACCGGGTGCGCACGGATGTCGAGGAATATTGCATTTCCGAAGGCTGGATTCGGGTCGCTGCTGGAAAGACGCGTGACCGCCATGGGCAACCGCTGACAATCAAACTGTCGGGTCCCGTCGAAGCATGGTTCGAACAATCCGCGGACGAAGGCGAGGACAAGCCCGCCGAATAAACGCGGCGGCCTGCGCGAAACCGGCATGGCGATCGACCATGCCGGGTATTGACGGTCACCGCAATCGGGCGTCCCGCTTCACATCAGCGATAATATCTGCCAGCGACCTGGCCGCAGGCGTAGCGTCGGCGAAACGCATGGCGCGCATATCCAGAGCCAGCCGAGGCGCGGATGCGGGCCTGGCCGACCTTTTCAATGGCGCCACGGGCTGCGTCACGGCGTCGGCATTCCGGTCCGGCATGTCAGCATCAGCCGTGACCAAACGCACGCTGGTCCCAAGGGCCGGATCGGGTTCAAAGGGACGCAGCCGGGAAGTTGCGGAGTAGATGAATCCGAAAGTCGGGTTCGTACGCGCGCCCATCGTCTGCGTGGGACTATGCCAGACGCGCACCTGGCTCCAGTCGCCTTCTTCCGACACGTCGATCACGGGAACATCTTCCTCAATCGCGCCGGGGACCGACCAGTTGGCATGGCGGATGAGCAGGCGGCGATCGTCCAGCACCTTGCTGACCACTGCGACATGGCCGAGCGTCATCGGCCCCATCGGACGGAATGTCAGCACCGCCCCACGGCGTGGCGCATGACCGCGCTGGTAGCGAGTGGCTGCCTGATCCCACCAGGTCAGGGCATCGCCACGAATATTCACGCCCGACACGATACGGGCATAAGGCACGCATTGCAGAGCAGACGCACCAAGCGCAGGCGTGGCTATCCAACCAGCCAGAAGCATGGCTGCCCCGCGAGCAATTCGAAACATAAATGCGACCTCGATAAATCGAAGAATCGCCCCACCGCGAATGAAACTATCCGGCGGTCCTTAGAAAATGATTAATGGGTCAGAAAGCACGCCCGGCGGCGGCATTGTCAGAGGCGGACGCCATGGCGATCTGAACCTTCGCCGATGCAGGAGCCTGATGCGGGTAGATGAAACCCTTGGCCGGATTGGAGCGCACACCCAGACCGCCGATCGGACCATACCAGACGCGCACGTCGGTCCAGTCATTGTTCGGCGAAACATCGACAGCGCGAACATCACGTTCAATGCCGCCGCGATAGGACCAGTTGGCGTGGGTCAGCAGCACTTCGCGGTCGCTGACCACCTGGCTGACCATGGCGACATGACCGACGGGCATGGCCCGGCTCGCCGAAAAAGCAAGCACGGCGCCGACCTTGGGCTGATTGCCGCGTTCGTAGCGGCCTTCCGCCTGGCCCCACCAGCTGTGGGCGTTGCCGTAAATTTCGATGCCGGAAATCTGGCGGGCATAAGGCACGCACTGCAACACGCCGGCGGTCGCGGGGGCGGCGATCAGCACGCCCAGAACGAGCGTCCACGCTGCAACAAGCGCTCGAAAACCGCTGACCATGGAAGAAATGCCCCCGAATTCTTGATCTTATCGACCCCGGGCTTCTTTGTGCAGATGAACGGCGAGTTGAGAAGCGGCGCGCGACGAACGGTTAGACGGACGGGTTAACCTGCGGAACCCCGACATGACCCGCGGATACCGTCAGACGGGTGGCGGAAGACAAGTCACTGAAAAGACTATCTTCTGTGCCGGTCATCCAGACTTGCCCCCCGGTCATCGCCAGCCGATCGAACAATGCGGCCCGTCTCATCGGGTCGAGATGAGCCGCCACTTCGTCGAGCAGCAACACGGGCGGTTGCCCCCGCCGCGCGGCAACCAGGGCGGCATGTGCGAGCAGGATCGATAGCAGCAGCGCCTTCTGCTCACCCGTCGAACATAATGCCGCCGCCTGCCCCTTTGCCGCATGGACGACGGCCAGGTCATTCCGATGCGGGCCGGACAATGTGCGCCCGGCAGCGGCATCGCGCCGCCGTTCCCGTGCGAGCCGGGGCGCGAGCGGTTCACCTGCGCCATCCTCTTGCGCAATCGCCAGCGCCGGGCGGGCAAAGGGCTGGTCCGGTTGAGCGGCAAGCTCTACGCTCAACCGTTCGACCAGATCCGCGCGCGCGCTGGCCAGCGCCGCGCCATGTTCGTCCATCTGCGCTTCCAGAGCCGTCAGCCAGCCGGCGTCGGCTGCGGAAAGATTGGTCAACAACCGATTGCGCGCGCGCATCGCGGCTTCATAGCGGGCGCTGTGGACGGCATGTCCCGGATGCAGGGCAAGCGTCAGCCGGTCGAGGAAGCGCCTTCGCCCGCCAGGGCTGTCCATGAACAGCCGGTCCATCGCGGGGGTCAGCCACACGATGGCGAGGTAATCGGCCAAGGCGTTGGCAGACGACGCCACCCCGCCGATCCGCACCTGCCGCCGGTCGGGCGCGCCGGGCGCGACCCCGGTTCCCAGCAGCACGCCATCGATTTCCGCCGCAATGCCGAAACTGCCGGACCCGCCCTGCCGCGCCATGTCGCGCAATGCCGCCCCCCGCAAGCCACGTCCGGGGGCGAGCATGGACACCGCTTCCAATATATTGGTCTTGCCCGCGCCATTTTCGCCGGTCAGGACGATGAAGGCGTGATCGGGCACGATCAGCGCATCCGCATGATTGCGGAAATCGCTCAAGGTCAAACGGCCGATCATCGGCCCGCTCTAGCCGTCGCGGGGCGAAACGGAAAGCGGTTCAGCAACGCTTGCGCGTCACCGCTGCTCCATCGTTAATGACGGTGAGTTCGCGACCACTGGCGGAGGGCCGCAGTTCAACCTTTTTCGTCCAGCTGTCACCTTCGCCGGTGAAGGCCGCATCCACGCGAACCCGCCCTCCCCGCCCCGACGTGACAGCCGTGACCGTGCCGACACTTTCGTGAAAGATCAGGCTCTTGGGCGTCACGGTCAATTCCATATCGGACGACCGGTCGCCGCAGACATCATTCAACCCGGTCCATCGCCCCTGCACGGCAACCGGGATCGTACCAGCGACCGAAGCGCCATCCGGCTGCTGCGGTTTCTCGCTATCGCTTTCGTTGCGTGTCGGATTGGCGGCATCGTCCGGCGCCAGGCTTTCATCATCGACGGGCGACTGGTTGCTGACGTCATAGGAGGCTTGTTCCTCCACGATGTTGGTCGACATGCCGGGTTGGCGGTCATCCATCTGGTCGCACGCGGCGAGCAGCAGGAGTGGAAGGGTTAGAAACAGGCGCATCCGTAATGAACCGGCGATGGGACAGACGGTTCCGCCACGCCGCCGGACCCTATATGCCGCTCGCCCGTTGGGCGCTTGCATGCCAGGCCGGTTGGGGTCATCAACGGTGCGACGAGATGGTTCCACGGCCCGTGGCATAGCTGGAGAAAGCCGATGAGCAAATGGATGATGATCGCCCTGGGCCTGGCCGCCGCGACAATCGGGTCGAACGGAGCCATGGCGGCGCTTGCCGTTGGAGCCAAGGCGCCCGATTTCACCACGCGCGGCGCGCTGGCGGGCAAGGCCTTTACATTGACCCTGTCGCATCAGCTGAAGCGCGGACCGGTCGTGCTCTATTTCTTTCCCAAGGCGTTCACGCCCGGATGTTCGGCCGAAGCGCGTGAGTTCGCTGAGCATATCGACGATTTCAAAAAGGCTGGCGCAACGGTGATCGGCATGTCGACCGATACGGTCGATGACCTTGTCGCCTTTTCCACCAAGGAATGCGCGGGTAAATTCGCGGTCGCATCCGCCGGACCGGCCATCGTGACAGGTTATGACGTGGCGCTGAAGATGCGGCCCAGCATCACCGATCGCACATCCTACGTCATCGCGCCCACGGGCCGCATCGCCTTTGTCCACAGCGAGATGAATTATAGCGGCCATGTGAAGGGCACGCTGGCCGCCGTGCAGGCGATGCGGGCAAAATAGGCTGGCTGTCAGGACCCTCAGCTCGCCTCGCCGCCCTTCACATAGCGCCCGAACCAGTCGAGGGTGGCGCTCCACGCAGCCGTGGCCGCCGCTTCATTATAGCTGGGGCGATAATCCGCCATGAAACCGTGATCTGCTTGCGGATAGAGCGTGATGTCATCTGGCGGGGATTTGTCTGCCGCTTTGAGCGCCGCCCTCATCGCTTCCACGTCGGCCACCGGAATCCCCTTGTCCAGTGCGCCATATTGGCCAAGCACCGGCGCTTTCAGCGCTGCGGCCTGATCGATCGGGCGCAGCGGCTGTAGCGCCGTCTTGTCATTGACCAACCGCCCGTAGAAGGCGACGCCCGCGTCCAGCTTCGCACTGTGCGCCGCATATAGCCAAACAATCCGCCCGCCCCAGCAGAAGCCGGTTATGCCCCGGCGGCTGGCATCGCCGCCATGCGATCCCGCCCAGTCATAGGTGGCGTCGATGTCGGATAAAACCTGATCGTCGGGCGCCTTGGATACGATCATATCGATCAGCTGCTTGAAATCGGCAATTTTGGTCGCGTCGCCATGACGAGCGAACAGGTCCGGGGCGACCGCGTGATAGCCCTGTCTCGCGAAGCGCCGACATATGTCGCGGATCCATTCATGGACCCCGAAAATTTCATGCACGACGCAGATCACCGGCGCATTTTTCGCCGCTGCCGGGCGTGCGCAAAATGCGGGCATGGCAAAGCCGTCATGGGCCGGAATAGACACCTGCTCTTCCTTCAACCCATCGCCCGACGTCTGCACCGCACTGCTCGACACAGGATGGCAGGCGGCGGCGAAGCCTGCTGCGAACGCGCCGGAGACCAGCAATTTGCGGCGATCAAGGCCCGTCGAACCGATCCAGTTGCGGTCGTCGGGCAGGCGTTCGGGGCTGGGCTGATCATCGGTTTCGATCGTCATCATGCTGTCCTCCAACCGGTGGCCCCCGCGCCCGCAGCCTACCTGCTAAAATGCCGAGCGCAAGGCGCGTCGGCGCAGGAAATCCCCGCTCTCGATCAACTCCAGCCAGGCCACGTCCCGGTTGTAGACATAGACCCATGCCTGCGCGGGGCCGCTTTCGGATTGCACGATCAGCCGCTCGCGGCGATATTCATGAGGGCGGGGAAAATGCGCCGAACATTCCTCATGCTCGTCGAGCCTGTCCAGAACGGCGGGATCCTTGGGGAGAAGAAACAGGTCGCCCACAACAAACGCCGTCGGACATGGGACAAAGCCGGGATAATCCTGAACGCGATAGAGCCTGCCCTGCGCAGTCGCGGGACCGGCATGGCGCGCCACAGAGGCCAGCCATTTCGCCATCAGGCCATCAAACCCGGCGCGCAGGGTTCCGTAAACAAAAAGCAATTGCTGATCCATGAGCTGAAGCAACGCTGTGCCATCCGCCAAGTGCAACAGGCAATAAAAAAGCCGCCCTGGCATGATCCCGGGCGGCCTTTTTTAGCTCCCTCATGACAAGGGAGAGTTGTCGAGCGAGAAATCGCTTAGGCAAAGAGAACCGAATAGAAGGTCAGCATCTGTGCGCCGACTGCAACCATCAGTGCAACGCCCTGAACAGTGTGTCGCATGTTTTTGTTTCCTGCAGATTTTTCATTTTGTTTTGCCTTTCGGCAAGCGTGCCTATGCGCCAGACGCCGATTCGTAACAATCGCAAAGGGCGCGTTCGCAGTTGCAGCAAATGCAACAGCCCCTGTTACTTCAATGCAACGATCATCGCCTGGGCAGCGGCGGGCGCCCGCACCTTCGCCCCGCTGATGAAAAAGGCGAACACGTCCCCATGGGTCGACTGGTCGCGTGCCATGCTGGCCCACGCCGCGATCTCATCGGGGGTGTATCCGGTCGGTTCATCGTCGCGCGTGCGCATCAACCGATCATAGCTGAACCCGACATCATGCCCCTTGATCGCGGGATAATCATCATGGTCGGCAAATACGACCGCCGCGCCCGCTCCCTGCGCTAGCGCCAGGAAGGCGGGGTCGTCAAAACTTTCATGCCGCACTTCCAGCGCATGGCGTAGCGCCACGCCGTCCACCTGCGCGGGAAGCAGCTTCAGGAAAGCGGCAAAATCGTTAGGGTCAAATGCCTTTGTCGGCATGAATTGCCAAAGGATGGGCCCCAGCCGATCACCCAGTTCGGCAATGCCCTGGTTGACGAACTTGGCGATCGATTCGCCAGCTTCCCCCAGAACGCGGCGATTGGTGCAGAAACGCGACGCCTTGACCGCGAACTGGAAGCCGTCCGGCACCGCCCTTGCCCAGTTGGCGAAAGTGGCGGGCTTTTGCGTGCCATAATAGGTCGCGTTGATCTCTGTCGCGGTAAGATGCTGGCCGACATAGGAAAGTTCATCCTTCTGTCGCAGCCCCTTCGGATAGAAGACACCGCGCCATGGCTCGAAGGTCCATCCGCCGATCCCGACCCTTATCCGTCCGGCCATATCTCTGCCTCCCGCCGTTCATTCTGACGGGCAACCACCGCCACTGCCACTGCCAGTAGAAGATGCCCGCCAGCGGGGGCCAGTGTCCCTACTACACCGATGGCAACGCCCTGATTTCCTCAGGCGTGACGTTTTTGGCGAAGGCCACCAGTTGCTTGATGGCGATGGCCCTGATCTGGGGCATCAAATCGCTACACAGCCTGCCATATCCAGCCACCACAGTTGATCCTTCGATGGTTGCGCTGATGTAGACGGAAACGATCTCCACCTCGCCAGGCGACAGGGCAGGATTGAGTTCAGCGACGAAGGACGCGATCAGGCCGTGGGTAAAGCGGTAAACCATCTCCACCCGTTCCGCGACGAATTCATTGTGATTGGCCATTGCCCACAATTCCGTGAACAGATGCGTCATCTTCTTCGTGCTGATTTCGTCAAGGCTGCCCCCGATGACGATCGCAAGCGATTCCTCGGGCGTCCTCCCCGCTTCCTTGAGGTAGCTTCTGACCTCTCCTGCATTGGGACTGAGCAGTTCTTCCAGAAGCACCTGGACCAACATTTCCTTGCGCGGAAAGTGGCGGCTGACATTGCCGACCTTCAGCCCGCATTCCGTAGCGATGCGGCGAAGGGTGAAGGCCGATGCGCCTTCTTCGATGAGGACATGCAACGCAGCCCGCAGGATCGCGTCGACCGTGTCGGATCCACGCGAATATATGCCGGGACGGGACGGAGCGACGAGCTTCGCCTGATGCGCCTGTTGATTGGTCATAATTCTCCGTAGCGGTGATTTGAACCGATGAATAGTTCTGCACGCCGTTGACGGCGGCTTCAGTTATGATCGTTCACCATTTGGATATCCAGACTGCCAATGAATTGACTGCGGGCCAATACCTGATGTTGGAGAGCAAGGCTGCCTGTCCGCAGCCTTTCATGCGATCGACCTGCCATGGCTGCCCAGTAGATCGAACCGATTGCCCATGGGTTGCGACCCGGCGGCATTGAACCGCCCGGTCGCCGCTCCGATCAAAATTCGCGCAAGATTTCGCGAAGCGTCGTGCCCTTATACTCGGTGCGAACCGCACCCGCCTTCTGCAAGGCGGGGATGACGCCGTTCACCAGTTCAGGCAATTGGCGGTTATAGCCCGATCCTTCGATCAGGAAGCCGTCGCCGCCGACCTCATCCATGACCGCCATCATCTTTTCCGCGACCTGCTGGGGCGTGCCGCTGAAGTCCATGCCGCTGGCGCCCTGACCGGCGGAGAATAGGTCCCGAATGGACTTGCCTTCTTCCCGTCCAAGCTTTTTCATGTGATCGAGCGCGCTGGTATGGCCGCCCGCCACGATGTCCTGCGGAACAGGGACATCCAGATCATATTGGGAAAAGTCCACGTCGAGCGAGGACGAGGCCATGACGATGTTGTGTTCGAACGAAGCCTGCTTTTCTGCCTCGGTCATTTCGTGTGGTTCTTCCCCTTCGGGCAGGATATTGACGGGCGTCAGGAACACCACCTTGATGTCGTCGGGGTTGCGGCCCTGCTTTTCAGCGCGGTTACGGATGTCCTCGCGATAGGCCTTCATGCCCTTGACGCCGCCGGTCATCATGCCGAGGACGACTTCAGCATTTTTGGATGAGAATTCGCGCCCACGCTCGGACGCGCCCGCCTGACAGAGCACCGGATAGCCCTGGGGACTGCGCAACGTGTTCAGCGGACCCCGTGAACGGAAATGCTTACCTTCAAAGTTGATAGTGTGCACTTTTGTGTGATCGACATATACGCCCGTGTCCGTATTGGCGACCAGGGCGCCTTCTTCCCATGAATCCCACAGCTTCTTGGTAAGTTCGACAAATTCGTCGGCCATGTCGTAGCGTTCTGTCGGGGGCAGCAGCTTGTCCATGCCGAAGTTCATGGCGGCATTCTTTTCGCTGGACGTCACCATGTTCCAGCCGGCCCGACCCCCTGTCAGGGAATCCACCGTCGAAAGCAGTCGGGCGAGCAGATAAGGTGGGTAGAATGTCGTCGATGCCGTCGCGATCAAGCCGATATGGGACGTGTCCTGCGCCATCACCGGCAACAGCGGGATCGGGTCGAGCTTGGGCGACAGGGTGGCATTCTTCAGGTCCAGCTCCATGGAGCCGCCATATCGATCGCCGACGATCACGCTGTCTTCGAACAGGATGAAGTCGAACTTGGCGGCCTCCAGCATTTTGGCGAGTTCCTTATGGTAGGATCCATCCGCCCATTGCGATCCGAATTCCTTGCCATCACCCGGCCATGAGGTGGCCCCGAATTTCGTGAAATATCCGAGGTGGAACTTCGTATGCGCCATCATGAACCTCTCTTGCTGAATTGGATCAACTTTGTCGTTCGAATAAAAACATGCCTGGGATGACTGGAAACGGCCTCTGCTGAAATCGCTTGTGACGCCTACCAAGGCTCATCCACATCTGACCGCAATAGTTGACGATCATCAACCATTGTCAAGCGTTAGATGATATGTCGGACAGAAAATCGTGTGACGAACGAATCGTCGCAGTCAGGCCGACCTTGCCGACGACAAAAATGTTACCGGCATATCCGGGTCCGTTTCTGCCTTTCGTGCCAGATGCCAACTGATGCCAAAGAATGTTGCCGCCGCAATCAGGCAGGCCGTGACTATCGCGACGAAAACGGATTCGAAGCCCCCAAATGCGTCATGCAGCCATCCTGCGGCAGGAGACATGGCAAATGTAAATGGCAGCGTCATTACGCCGAACAGGCCCAGGACCTTGGGCAAAGCCTCCACGCCATATAGCTGGACGGCTAGCGCGCTGATCGGTGGGAAAACCGACGCGCCGCAAAGTCCGATGAGGAAAGCCGAAACCGTCAAAGCGGGCAGCCATCCGGTAAGCCCCATGATCATCCAGGCAGCCGCAAACCCGATTCCCGCCAGTCCAAGCGTCTTGGCCGCACCAACGCGGTCGCTGGCGTAGCCGGCCAACAGCGATCCCAATATGCTGGACAGCCCGGCAACGAACAGCAGCACCGCGCCGGTTTCCAGCGAAACGCCATACCCCTCAACAATGGGCAGCATATGGGCGGCGCCCGCGATGGCCGTGCCATTGAGAATGCCGTCCCCCAGAACGATCAGCCAGAACAGGGCGCCGCCCATGATAACGATTTTCGGGGCGCGCAAAGCTGATGCTGATTCGGCGACCGGTTCCTGTTCATCCAAACCTTCTGTCGTCGGCTCTGCCACGCCCAGCATCAGCGGCAGCAACAGCAGATGGAGCGCGGCTATGGACAGGAAAAATACGGTCAAACCATAATTCTGGATAATATTGACCCCCAATAATGGGATCACCGTGGCCAATATCGGCAGATAGGCGATCCCCATTACCCGCCCCCGCGCATGGGGATACCAGGCGCCTGCCAGAACTGCGGGCGGAAGGACGGCGAACAGGGCGGCACCTGGACCGATCAGAAGACCACATGCGGCCAGCGCGACCGGCATGGACGGTGCAAAGGCGAGCACGGCATATCCAATCAGCGAGGTCAGAGCCCCCGCAGACATCACGCGCCGAAGCCCCCAACGGGCAATCAGCCCCGCAATCAGCGGGCCAAGCGCCGTCATGGTCAGTACGGTAAGCGACAACGCCATTGCCGCCGATCCCAAGGAGGCATGGTAGCGATCCTGTAGCGCCAGGACACTGACCCCCAGCCCGCCAAAGGCCGAGCCAGTCCCGACATTCTGTGCTAGCGTCGCCCGAAGAAGCATGCCACCACCGCGGCCTCCCAAACCAATGCCACGCGTTCCCATGCTTACATCGCCTGTCATGCACCCACCGTCTTTTCGACTGGCAGAGGATATACCCTGCCCGGTCCGATTGCGTCCACGAAAACGGAAAGCATGTTACCTGGTGCGCACGCTGCTTACCCCGAAATCGATGACAACTGTTGACAGGCGACAACCTTTAGTCAAGCCCTTCATCTCAATGGAAGTAAAAGCTACTCCTGGCGCTAAATCATTTCATGGAAGGAACGATCAGTGATGACCAACAGGCAGACCGACACCGCTCTGGACCCTATTTTTCTCCATCGTTGGTCGCCGCGCGCATTTGATGGGTCCGTCATTCCGGCCGGGGATTTGCGCACCATATTCGATGCGGCACGTTGGGCGCCGTCATCTTTCAATTATCAGCCGTGGCGCTTTTTATATGCGACGCGCGACGATGCCGCGAACTGGTCACGTTTCGTCGACCTGCTCATGCCTTTCAATGCGCTCTGGGCCAAGGAAGCATCTGCGCTTGTCATCGTAGTGAGCGAAACGACGATGGGCGCGCCGGACAAGCCAAGCCACTCGCACAGTTTCGACGCGGGCGCCGCCTGGGCCGCCATCGCGCTCCAGGCGCATCTGCTGGGCTATCACACGCACGGGATGGCGGGGATCGAGATGGAGAAAACCAGAACCGAACTGGGCATTCCCGACGGGTTCCGTATCGAAGCGGCGATTGCGATAGGCCGCATGGGCGACCCTGCGACACTGCCGGAAAAATTGCAGGAACGCGAGGTGCCAAGCGATCGCAAATCTCTGGAAGACATCGCTTATCCGGGCAATTTCCGGGGCTGATCCTTTCGCGCAAAAAAAGGGGCGGCACATCCGCGCCGCCCCTTTGTCCGATCATTTGCCGACCTGCCAGGCCCCATCCGGGCCACCAGCCATGATCAGCACAATCCGTGGCATCAGAGCAGTTCGACCACTTCGATCAAATTGCCTTCGGGATCGTCCACAAATGCCACTTTTACGCCATGCTCCGGTTGCGATTGCACAGGGTCGATCATGGCAGCGCCCGCCGCTATGGCCGTTTCAACGAACTGGTTGATGTCGCTGGCAATGAACCCAAGGATGACCGAATAGCCCGCTGGCTTTCGCGCGTCACAGAATTTGGTCAGCGTGAAGGTTCCGGTGCCGGGCGGGTCCGACTTGAAATAAACCTCACAGATAGGCCGGTTCCCGATTGTCGCTTCGGCGCGGCCTTCTTCGGTCAAGCCGCACAGGGCTTGATAAAAGGAGGACATTTTGTCGAGGTCCTCCACCACCAGTTTGGTAAATCCCAGTGGAAGACCATTTGTCCTACTGTCTGACATATTCGATACGTTCCTCCAAAAAAGGGGCGCGCGTTCAGCACGCCCTCAACAATTCAGTCTCATCCGCCAAATGAGTAACGCAGGCGGAGACCATACATCCTGGGTTCGCCATACAAGGTCGATGTAAAGAACTGCCCCGTGTAAGTGTTGCTGTTGCTGACACGATACAGCTTGTTGGCGAGGTTGGTCGCATAGAAGCCAACATCCATCCGGCTGCCCGCAACATTCCTCCAGTCGAGCGACAGGTTGAGCGTTCCGAATGGTTCAAGCCGCTCACCCGGCTGGTTCCCCGGAACGCTGGTGCCAGCCGTATGTTGCGCCGACGTGTGCGAATAGTTGACGAACATCGCAATCGTCCCAAGGTCGTTGCCCAGTGGTTGCTCGGCGGACACATGGAAGCTGTAGATGTACGGCGACACATATTGGAATGGAATGCAGGTCAGGTTCACAGTCGCCGGAGCGCTGATGACATTGCCGGTGCAGTCCTGGGTCGGGCTGCTCGGCTCAAACTCATATCTTTTGTACTTGGCGTCCGTGTAGCTGAAGGTGCCGCCGATTTCGACCCCTGGTATCGGGCGCAAGGATGCTTCCGCTTCGATGCCCTGAATTCTCGCGTCGGCCGAAAGGACGCGGGCGCCGGCCGCGCCGGTAGCGGAATTGAAGTCGCCCGTGGCCCGCTGGATGCCCTTATAGTTCAGATAATAATATGTCGCGTTCAGCCGAAGTGGCATGTTGGCCAATCGCACGTCCGACTTGAACCCGGCTTCATATGAAGTGACGAACTCTGGCGGGAAAGTACGGGTGTTGGTGAAAACCGCATTGGCATTTATACCACCAGCCTTGTAGCCCCGACTGATCTTTCCGTAGACGAGCAATTCTGGCGAGAATCTGTAGTCTACACCGACGTTCCAGGTCGGCTCACTGGTTTTGAGATTGGCGTTGAACCCGCAACCCTCAGCAGTGGCTGCCAACGTGTTGTCGGCGAAGCAGAAGAATGCGCCGGGGCCGAAGGCCTGGTACAAACTGGCTGAACCACTGACCTTATCCCAGGTATGCCGGTATCCGCCGGTCACTTTCAGGTTTTCCAAAGCAGGCGAAACCAGTCCCAGGTCCAGCGTCGTCTGGGCGTACAGCGCTTTGGACGTATTGGTGATGGCATATCGGATATCATACGCACCGCAGAGGGCTGGATCGCCGGTATAGATGGCCGGACAGAAGCCCGTCGCCCCCGCGCCCTGCTCCCCAGCCGGGCGCTGGTCGTAGTAAAACGCTCCCACGGTAAAGGTGAGAAGCTTGTCGAACAGGTCGCCTTGAAGCTGCAGTTCTTCGGTAAAGACCTTGAGATGGTCGCGCGGGAGGCGCGTCGGCGATGCATTCAGATAGGTGACCGGCGTTCCGTCACCCGGCAGGGTTACCACGCCCGGGGCCGGATATTCTCTGGGATCGCCATCGTCAAACTGGAAGATCGTTCCGTCGCTGTCGATGCTATAGGTCGTCTTGAAACGCTGATAGCTCACGATATTACGCAGCGCCAGTTCGTCGTTCAGGTTCAACGTCGATGTGTTGGTGATCCCCCAAGTCTTTGTATTCTGGAACGAGTTGCTACCGTGCGCCGTCTGCCGGGGTCCCCGCGCATTTGCCTGCGCAACTGCGGCCCTGTAGACGTCGCATGATGCGACAGCGCCGGGAATGGTCGGCGCTTCGTGACAGAAGTTGAATCCGGTGAAATAGGGGGTGGTGGAAAGCCCTTCGATGTTGAGGTGCGTGTTGACGACACCCGTGCCATGGTTCCGGGAATTCGCTCCATAAGCCATGGTATAGTTTTCGAAATTCTCCGTCGGCTTGAGGGTCAGCCCGATGCGACCGGAATACCAGTGCATATTGTCGCGGTCGGTGTTCCAGATAACGTCATGGGTATAGCCGTCACGATCCTGATAGGCACCGGCCACCCGCAGCAGGACCTTGTCATCGACGACCGGGATGTTGACCGCCCCTTCAAATTCCCTGTTGTCGTAATTACCGATCTTTGCCTGAACATAAGCTTCGAACTGATCAGTCGGCTTTTTCGGGACGAGCAGCACCGCACCCCCCGTCGTGTTGCGCCCGAACAAGGTCCCCTGAGGCCCGTTCAGAATCTGCACATTTTCCAGATCCACGAAATTGCCCGCGCCGCCCTGCTGCGGCAGTGAAATAGCGGCGGGCAATGGCACTTCGTTCAGGTAAACCACCACACCGGGGGATGCCTGAAACGTTGCGCCCTGCCCGCGGATCGTGAAACTCTGCGCTTCTCGCGCGGGCGTGCCGTTGGTGCCAACGACCAACGACGGAACGGTCGCCTGCAAATTCTGGGCCTGCGTGATGCCTTGCTGCTGAAGGCGTTCTGGCGAAAAGGCCGTGATGGCGATGGGAACATCCTGCGCGCGCTCGGCACGGCGCTGGGCGGTGACCACGATTTCAGTTGATGCGGCGTTTCCGTTCCCATCGAGACCGGCAGTCGACTGACCCCCTGTCAGCGCCTGCGCGGCACCGGCGATATAGATCGCCGTGATCGCGGTCGTGCACAGAAGCTTGGCGCTATTTTTCGTCACCCGTTTCATTGCATGTCCCCCTCGTAACAATGTCCCGATGTCGGAACATTATGTGACTGGCATTTCCCCGTTGAACCGTGCGGCCACCTTCAGGCGGTCTTGTTAAAGGTCATTGGAACGGCTTCGCGACAAGTGCGCTATCCGTTCCCTGCCTGTGCAAGATAGTTGACATGGTTCAACGATTGTCAAGGAAGAAGTGCAGCGAGCGACTGCTTTCGGGTGGGGTGGCGCATTGGGACCACAATGCCGACGGCATGGGAAACAGCGTATGTGCGGACCGCGCGCCTGGTCGCTCAGACGCATATGAAATTGGCGGGCCATGACTGGCCCGCCAACCTCATTCGTCGCTAACTGGCGCCCGAAAGCGCCCGCTATTGTCAGGCAGCCATGCTGTCGTCGGCGTCCGCCGGGATATTCGCCGGGCCGTTCACGGCAAAGACCTGGCTGAGCATGCCGATAAACTTGCGGTCGGTCAGCGGGTCGGTCGGCATTTCAAATGTAATGCCGCGGCGACGGACCTCATCGATCAACATATTCAACGCCTTTTCGTGCGTGATATCATCGGTGTGATCGAACGTGCGCTTCAGGTCGGCCATGTCCGTGAATACGCGCGCGCCCCAGTGCACCAGCAGGCGCATTTCATCTGCCGGTATCTGTTGGGTGACCTGTCCGTTGGTCTCGATGCGCCAGCCATCCTTAACGGTGGGATCAGGAGCCATCACGCTGCTGATGTCGAGGCCTGTGGGGCGACGCATCGCAACAGGGCCGGTCGCCTGGGCGTGATGGAACATCATTTCGTTTTCGGCGACAACGGCGCGACCCCACATGGGCGAGGTGATCTGCTGGGGTTCGCCGCGCGGACCGTCCGGCCAATAGTTGAAGCCACCGCCGATATTGCCCTTATAATACCAGCCCGTGACCTGCATCTTCTTGCTGCGCCAGTGGTCGAACATGCGGGACTTGGCCATGGTCAGGAGGAGCCAAAGCGGCGTGTTTTCCATGGTCATTCCGCGGAAAACCACGCCGTCCAGATGCGGCGGCCCGCCCAGAGGGGTCGGTCCCTGAATGTTGATCAGAAACGTCTCTGGCTCGGCATATTTGGCGCCCCAATAGTTGCGCGCCATTTCGAGGAACCTGGAGTTATAATAGCAGTCGTTGAGTTCAGGATAGAAGCAAACACCCTGACGGGCGATATACCCCCGGAACGTCCCGTTGCCCTGCAGGATCATGTCCCAGGTCAGCGTCACACCTTCAGGAATGACGCCACCGGTCGTCGCAATGACCTCTTCAGGAGACTTGAAGTTTTCGGCAAGGATCAGTGGCCATGGGCCATTATCGCGCACAACCTTGAAAATGCGCTGACGCTGGTCTTCCGTATAGGCGTCCTCGATCACGTAGGGCGGAGCGAATGGGCGGAATTGATCGGCGAAATCGGCGGTCATCGGTTACTCCCTTGATCAGCAAAAAATCCTGTCGCGCCATATGAAAGCGCGCGCAAGCTACCGCAACCCGCGCGAGTCGAGCAGCAGACAACGGGATGCTGTACTACAAGTTGACACTCGTCAACTGTTCTGGACCAATCAGTGTAGAAATCTATGGTGACATTTTTACGGCACAAGCGGTGGCCGGGTCAACAGCACCATATTTTATAGTGCGAGGGAGGGAAACCGCCGTTCCGCGGCCCGCGATGCCTTCAAAACCTCCTGCGCTCTCAGCGCGTTGCGGCAGGAAGAACCGCCATCGGTCATCCCCAATATCCCGCCCTCCAATATGAATTGAACGCGAACCACGCGCAGTTCGACGGCCCCGCATTACGACTCATGCTGCAATGACCCAGATTGCCAACCCGCTGGAGCGCGCCTATTGCCCGGCTCATCAGCAGCGCTGTTTGAAGAAGGAAAACTCAGGCGTATGACGCCTCCCAACCAAGGGTAATCACCCACCTGCGCTGTATTTGGAACTTTTGGCTACGAACTACATGATTGGCAGAGAAGCATGATGGAAACAAAAGCGGCCCTGGAGGGGGTGAAGGTTATCGACATGAGCCGCGTGTTCGCGGGTCCGGTCAGCGCGCAGATACTTGGCGATCTGGGCGCCGACGTGATCAAGGTCGAACGGCCCAAGGTGGGCGATGACGGACGCGGCTACGGCCTCGCCTGGGTCCCGGGGAAGGACGGGCTTGAAACCCATCAGTCCAGCTTCTTCACGGCGTCCAACCGCAACAAGCGTTCAATCACCGTCAATCACGCAAAGCCTGAAGGGCAGGACATCATCCGCGAGCTGGTAAGGACGGCGGACGTCCTGATCGAAAATTACAAGGTCGGCGACCTCAAGCGTTATGGCCTGGACTATGAAAGCCTGCGCGCGATCAATCCGCGCCTGATCTATTGTTCCGTGACCGGCTTTGGCCAGACCGGGCCGATGGCCGCCCGCGCGGGATATGACGGACTGTTCCAGGCCACAGGCGGCATGATGGCGGTCACCGGCATTCCAGATGGCCAGCCGGGCGCAGGCCCACTGAAAGCGGGACCCAGCCTGGTCGACTTCGTAACGGGCCATAATGCAGCGCTCGCGATCCTTGGCGCGCTGATGTATCGCAGCCGCACGGGTGAGGGACAATTTATCGACATCGCGCTGCTCGACAGTTCAGTGGCGATGGTCAGCCACATCATGCAGGATTATCTGATCGGCGGGGTAGCTCCACCTCGTTTCGGCAATGGCGGCAATGGTGGCGGGCCAGCAGACATCATCCACTGCACCGACGGCATCATGTACCTGAGCGCAGGCGGCGACGAGCATTGGCGGCGCCTGACCGTCCTGATGGAGCAGCCGGAATTATACGAAGACCCCCGCTTCAATTCCAACATGAAGCGCGCCAAGCTGCATCGCGTCGAATTGATGGACATCATCAATGAATGGAGCCGCAGGTTCACGACGGCTGAACTGCAGGCCATGTTCGATGGGGTTGGCATTCCCGCGGCGCGTTACAACGATCTCGACGAAGTGTGGGATGAACCGCAGGTCAAGCACCGGAACCTTCGCGCGGCAACACCGCACCCCTGGGCTGAAAGCGGTTCGGTGGACCTCATCGCCAGCCCGCTCGCGCATATGTCCAGGACCCCGGCCACAATCCGCACCGCCCCGCCGCTGATCGGCGAACATACCGATGAGATATTGAAGACGATCGGCTATGATGACGCCCGCATTGCCGACCTGCGGGCTTTGAACGTAATCTGATCAGGCGACCGACGCCCGTCGATGCCCTTATCCAGGGCGTCGACGGAATGCGGCCTTCGCTGCTCGGAACGGGTGAAGTCACGGCTATGCAGGTCGAGGACCTCGGCAAGATGCCCCGACTTCCGCCAATCGATCCGCGTGCCAACGAAGGTGGTCCGCCATGAAGGTGGAGATGAAATAATAGCTGTGATCATAACCCTCCCGAATGTTGAGGGTCAGATCGATATTCGCAGCAGCGCAGGCATCCTTCAGCAGATGGGGACGCAACTCCTGCTCCAGAAATGGATCTGCCGCCCCTTGATCGACCAGCAATGCTCCAGCCCTGGCCCCGTCCTCGATCAAGGCTACCGCATCATGTTTCCGCCAGGCGGCGCGATCATCGCCCAGATATCCGGTCAAGGCCTTTTCACCCCATGGAACCTGGCTTGGGGCAACGATGGGCGCGAAGGCGGAGATCGCCGCATATCGGTCGGGATGACGCAACCCAATGGTCAAGGCTCCATGCCCGCCCATGGAGTGCCCCATGATCGACTGGCGCGTCATATCCGCGGGGAAGTTGTCCGCAATCACTTGTGGTAGTTCTTCGGTGAGATAGGACCACATCTTATAGTTGCGGCTATATGGAGCTTCGGTCGCGTCAACGTAGAAGCCTGCTCCCAGACCGAAGTCGTAGGCGCCTGCGGGATCGTCCGGCACATCATCGCCGCGCGGCGAGGTATCGGGCGCCACGAAGATCAGGCCAAGTTCAGCGCATGCGCGCCGAAACTCGCCTTTCTCCGTCACATTTGCGTGATTGCAGGTCAGCCCCGAAAGATACCAGACAATGGGGAGATTCCCCTCCCCTGCCTGTGCCGGAACGAAGACCGAAAAGGTCATTTCTGTTCCGGTCATGCTCGACGCGTGCTTGTACACGCCCTGCACACCTTCAAAGGAACGACTGGCGCTGACCTGCTCGATCGCCATCGATCAGTTGCCTTCGGTAAAGCTATAGGCGCAGATTTTGTTACCGGCCGGATCGCGAAGATAGGCGGCGTAGGCTCCCGGCAGGCGCTGGCGAGGTCCAGCCGCGCCTTCGCAAACGCCGCCAGCCGCGAGACCGGCTGCGTGGAAGGCATCGACCTGATCCGTCGTTTCCGCTGCGAAACCGATCGTCACGCCATTGCTAGAAGGCGCTTCGCCGTTACTGGGCCGGAGAACCAGCAGGGCAGGCTTATCCTTGCCATAGAGAACGACATTCTCTCCAACGGAACCAAGATTCTTTACACCCAGGGGCGCCAGCGCAGCGTCGTAAAATGCAGACGAGCGCGCGAGGTCGCTGGCGCCAACACAGGTGTGCGAAAACACACCGTCCCCGGAGATAACTGCCATCTGGATGTTCCTCTCTTAAATTATTCAGAAAACGACCACGGACCTGATGCTTTCGCCTGCACGCATCAGGTCGAAGCCCTTGTTGATTTCTTCGAGTGTCAGAACATGGGTGATCATCGGGTCGATCTGGATCTTCCCGTTCATGTACCAATCCACGATCTTGGGGACATCCGTGCGGCCTTTTGCGCCACCAAAGGCCGTCCCCTTCCACACCCGACCGGTGACGAGCTGGAACGGACGGGTGCTGATTTCCTTCCCGGCCTCAGCCACGCCGATGATGATGCTTTCACCCCAGCCGCGATGGCAGCATTCCAGCGCCGTGCGCATGACCTCGGTGTTACCGGTGGCATCGAAGCTGTAGTCGGCCCCGCCATCTGTAACCTCCAGGATCCTTGCCACGGTTTCGTCGCGCGAAAGTCCCTTGCTGTTGATGAAGTGGGTCATACCGAACCGGCGACCCCATTCCTCACGATCAGCGTTTATGTCGATGCCGATGATCTTGTCCGCGCCCACCATCTTGGCGCCCTGGATCACATTGAGGCCGATGCCGCCGAGGCCGAAGACGACCACATTCTCACCGGCCTGCACCTTGGCGGTGTTGACGACCGCGCCCACCCCGGTGGTGACGCCGCAGCCGATATAGCAGCTCGACTGGAACGGCGCGTCTTCCCTGATCTTCGCCACCGCGATTTCAGGCAGGACGGTGAAGTTGGAGAAGGTGGAGCAGCCCATATAATGAAAGATCGGCTGGCCTTTGTAGGAAAAGCGGGTCGTGCCGTCGGGCATCAGCCCCTTGCCCTGCGTCGCGCGGATCGCTGTGCACAGGTTGGTCTTGCCGGACAGACAGCTTTTGCACTGGCGGCATTCGGGGGTGTAAAGCGGAATGACATGATCGCCCGGCTTCACGGACGTCACCCCGGGTCCGACCTCTCGAACGATCCCGGCCCCTTCATGTCCAAGGATCGAAGGGAAGATGCCTTCGCTGTCAAATCCGTCCAGCGTGTAAGCGTCGGTGTGACAGATGCCTGTCGCCATGATTTCGACCAGGACCTCGCCAGCCTTTGGTCCCTCCAGGTCCACCTCTACGATCTCGAGGGGCTTTTTGGCTTCGAAAGCGACGGCGGCGCGGGTTTTCATGCGATTTCCTCAACCTGGAATGACATGGCATGTCTAGCACTACGTCACAGAAGCGATAATATGATTTTTACTCAATCCACTATCGCCCAACAGGGATAATATGCGGTCCGGGGACGGGTTCGACGGCATGTCTTCGACGCATGTAAGCCGATCAGTCATGGCGCTGGAACGCCGCGTTCAGGCTCAGCTATTTCACCGGACGAGGCGAACTGTAAGTCTGACCGACACAGGTCGCATTCTCCTGGAACGACGCGAACGGATGCGAGACACCTAGCCACCCCAGCAACAGCAGCACTATGCCGTAGCAAAGCAAAATCGCCCAAGCTGTATTTACAAACGTTCATTACCATGCTTATCTCCG
This sequence comes from Sphingobium sp. ZW T5_29, assembly GCF_044987515.1. Taxonomy (NCBI): domain Bacteria; kingdom Pseudomonadati; phylum Pseudomonadota; class Alphaproteobacteria; order Sphingomonadales; family Sphingobiaceae; genus Sphingobium; species Sphingobium sp. ZW T5_29. The sequence continues at coordinate 85,570 of NZ_JBJDRM010000002.1, read as the reverse complement.
AGCCGTTCGCGCGTGTCGGGCGCCTGAGCAATTTCGTCATCTGGGCAAGCCAAATTTCAGTGAGAAAGCTGATGTTCGGAAAATCTGAGACTAATGGTTGTAAACGCCTGAAGAAAATCAGTCCGCATACGGTCAATCTGATGCAATCGGAAAGTTTCGTGCTGACAGACGAGTCTTTGAACGACGTATTCGGTATAAGCTACAACACCTGGAGAAAGATTTTGAGAGGTGATCCTGTCAGATCTTCTCTCGCCGACCGGCTTGAGCGCCGGGTCGCCGACAAGTCTTGTCCCCCCGATCCGGGCGATCGCCGTATCGGCGCACGCGTGCGGGCCGATACCTGAACTGAGTGGCATCGCCTTGGCTGGACGATTGAGATTTACCTTGTTCGGATTAGGGAAAACTTCGGGGTAGCGAAAGGTCTGGGTGCCTGGCGAAATATTAAGCCGACATGCAGCAACGGGCAAAGGGGATCATGTCGGCTTCAGACCAAGCCAGGCCCGGCTTTCGCGGACAGGCTCTTCGCGCTGCCTCCCACATAGATTTCACGCAGTTTCGCCTTGAAGACCTTACCGGTGGCTTGCCTTGGGATGCTGTCCACCAGAACGGCTTCCTCGGGAATCCACCATTTCGCGCACTTGCCTGCGAAATAGGCGATGAGATCGGCCGGATCGGGGTGGCAGCCAGCGCGAGGAACGACGATCAACAGCGGCCTTTCGTCCCATCGTGGATGCGGGACGCCGATGACTGCGGCTTCAGCGACATCGGGATGAGACGCAGCGATATTTTCCAGCGCGATGGAACTGATCCATTCCCCGCCTGACTTGATGACGTCCTTTTCGCGATCGACGATCTCGACATAGCCCGCTGGATCGACGACGGCGATGTCGCCGGTCGGGAGCCATCCATCGCTTGCTGCCTCGATGGCAGGACCATCGCCATCATAATAGCTGGACGTTACACTGGGACCACGGATCTGCAGGCTGCCGAACGTCTTCCCATCCCATGGAGCCTCCTTCCCATCTGCATCGACGATGCGAATGTTGAACGGATAGGGTGGGCGTCCCTGTTTTCCAAGCATGACGCGCCTGTCTTCATTGCCCAGATGCTCCCAATCATGGGGCGCGTTGAACAGGCCACCAGCACTTGTTTCGGTCATCCCCCAGCCATGGCAGGTTTGAACGCCGTATTTTTCCTCCAGCGTTTTGATCATCGACGGCGTGGGAGCCGTCCCGCCGACGATGACGCGCTCCAGCGAGTCTATGCGTTCGTCCTGCGCTTCCAGAAACTGGATCAGGTCGGTCCAGATGGTGGGCACCCCTGCGGCCAGCGTCACCTGTTCGGCGCTGATCAGTTCGAAGAGGCTGCGTGAATCGAGCCCGCTGCCCGGCAGGACCAGCTTGGACCCGTTCATCGCCGCAGCAAAAGGCAGCGTCCATGCATTGACATGATACATGGGGACTATGGGAAGCAGGCTGTCCCGGCGCCGCACCGCGAACCAGTCGATGCCCGAAATCACCAGGGATTGCAGCACGACCGAGCGATGGGAATAAAGGACTCCCTTGGGGGCACCGGTCGTGCCCGAAGTATAGCAGAGCGCCGACCCGGTTCGTTCGGGGATCACTGGAAAGTCAAAGGCGCCGGGCGCGGCTTCGACCAATTGCTCATAGGGCAGAAGCCCCGCAGCGTCTCCGCCGCCTGATCCCATGACGACAATGTGGCGAACATTTTTCAGGCTGCCCCTGATCTGCTGGACCAGCGGAACGAATTGCGGCTCAACCACCAGGACTTTGTCCTGCGCGTGATTGATGATGAATTCGACCTGTTCCGGGAACAGGCGAGGATTTACCGTATGGATGATCGCGCCCATGGCGGGTACGGCGAAATAGACCTCCAGATGCCGCAGCGAGTTGGTGGCCAGGGTGGCGACCCGGTCTCCCGCAACGACGCCCAGATCGGTCAGCGCATTACATAATTGTCGTGAGCGATTGAGAAGCTGTGAATAGGAACTGCGGACAATCCCGCCATCCGGCTGACGCGACACGATTTCGCGATCACCGTGGAACCGGTCGGCATGCAGCAGGATAGAGCCTATCGTCAGCTCAAAATCCATCATCGTCCCGATCATCTACAGCTCACATTCTTCGTGATTGGATATACATCGTCAATGCGGCCCGGCGGCAAGTTGCACCCGGTCTCCTCGCTTTACCATATCGGCCCTTCTCCGTTGTCAGGATGGGGAAGCTGACGGAGGCATTCCTCCGTAGCCGCACAGAAATTATCGATGTCTTGCGCAATCATGGCGGTGGAAAGGAACCCCATGCCTGCCCCCGACACATGGAAGCCCTTGAGCACAAGCAGCCGTTGCAGCACGACCATTGCCGCGCTTTCGGCGGGCGTATGCTGCTGGCTTCTATAGTCATGGACAGGCCGCTGATGCGTGATGATCTTGAACATCGACCCGACGCCCGTCACCTGCCCTGGAAACCCTGACGAGGTGAAGGCTTGCGTCAACCCCGCGCGGACACGATCGCCCAGCATGTTGATATGCGCAACCAATTCGGGGGTCAGCAGTTCCAGCGTCACCTTGCCCGCCGTCATTGTCACCGGATTGGCAGAGAAAGTCCCGCTCCAAGGCACCAACGGCCTGCCTGAATGATGATCGAAGACTTTCATCACCTCTTTCGATCCCACCAGCGCACCGACGGGAAAGCCCCCGCCGATGATCTTGCCGAGGACGGTGAGGTCCGGCTTTATGCCAAATCGCTTCTGGGCACCGCCATGGTCCAGGCGGAAGGATATGACTTCATCGAGGATGAACACAGCGCCGATCTCGGTCGCCAGCTCCCGCAACGTGGCCGCGAACTCTGGCGTTACATGGGTGAAGCCGAGATAGCTGGGCGCGGCGTCGAGCAGGATCGCCCCGATGCGATCCTTATGCGCACGGATGATCTGGGCGGCAGTTTCAGGATCATTGAACGGGATGACATAGACATCTTCCAGAAGTCGGTCAGGTACGCCCGCAGCGTAGCCAACCGACTTTGGCGGCGTGGAGAACTCCTCCTTGGGCGTGTCCAGGCTGACTTCGGCATAATCATAGGAGCCATGATAGCTGCCTTCGACCTTCACGATAGCGGGTCGGCCGGTGTACGCGCGAGCGGCCTTGATCGCCGACATCACCGCTTCGGAACCGCTATTGCTGAACCGGACATTTTCCGCGGACTCTATGCGGTCGCATAAGAGTTCAGCGAGCTCGATCTCAACCTCGGTCGGGTTGGTGTAGGCCGTCCCCAACATCAACTGCTTGGAAACGGCCTCTATGATCGCCGGGTTGGCGTGACCGTGGATCAGCGACGCAAAGTTATTGAGCAGGTCGAGACGCGCCGTGCCATCGACATCGGTGACATAGGCGCCCTTGCCGAATTTCGTGTAGACCGGGAAAGGCTCAAGCCATGGAACCAGACGTGTAATGCCGCCGGGATAGACCTTGAGCCCGCGTTCGTAGAGCCGCTTCGACTGGGAGTCTTCATCGGGCCAGATTGCCATTTTTAACCCCGTCAGTATTAGGTCATTCCCGTCCAATTACGGATATTATCGCATTCCGTTGAAATATACTAGTGAACGTTTGTTAATGCAAGTACGGGGTTGGAATTGCGGTGAGGGATCAGGGGCCAAGCAACATCGAAGGAGGTTGCATCGATGGTTGCCATCGGGCTTGGGAGAGTATTAAGGAACAAGCAGGATGACTTCACCGAAAAACCAGACGAAGGTCCTGCACAAGCGCGCGGGATACGAAGCCAGATTAGCCGAATCCGAAGAGCTGGCAATCGAGCGGGAGAACCGCGCCACGCGATCGGACACGCGGGCACGGCTGCTTGTGGCGGCGCTCGACCTGTTTTCGAGGAACGGCTTTGAAGCTTCGACGATGCGTGACCTCGCGCAGTTCGCCGGGATCAAGGCGCCTGCCATCTACAATCACTTCAAGTCCAAGGAAGCCTTGCTGGGCGAGGCCCTGCTATGGGCGATGGAGGACTTCAACGAACGCGTCCTGGGACCGCGCGAAGACCGGGAAACGAACGTCGAGGCACTGGAAGGAATTTTGGAGCGGCACATCCGTTATCAGTTGGAAAATCCGGCCATCGCAAAGGCTTTCGACATATTGATGGCGCACAACCTGCTTCAGCGCGTGGGCGAAATAAAATTTCAGCAGGCCATTCAGGACCGGCTGCGGCTTTATTTGCGCGAAGTGACGAAACTGGTGGCCCTGCTGCTCGAAGAAGCCCCTGTGAAGGCCGACTACAGGATTGTGTCGAGCGCTATCTCTACCATGTATGATCAGGTCGGACGCTGGTACGTTTCCACGTCAAAGTCAGCTGACGATCATCTGGTCGCAACTTATTGGGCGCTGACACGACAGATGCTTGGCATCGGCGGAGCGATACCGACTACTTGATGCCTTTGTCGGCCACGTCCTTGAGACATTGGCACGAACGCTATTATCGACAGAATGCGAAACGGCCATGCCCCCGTCCACTGGAGCATGGCCGCTTCTCTAACAGCCGCAGCCGGTTATCCCTGAGCGCAGGACCTCAGCATGTCGGTATATTCCTGGCGCGTCGCGACCCGGCGACCCAGAACTTCGCCCAGCTTCGCGCCGAGTTCGAAGGTCTGCAGGTTCGACTGGATGCGATCATCGCGGTGCGGCCAGAGCCAATAGGTATCCTCCATGCCCACTCGGATGTGCAAGCCCATCGCTGCTGCCAGCGTGGCGACATACATGGATGCCCGGCCAGCAGCACACACCATGATCACGCCGTCAGGATCGACATCGCGGATGGTGGTGACCGTGCGCATCAGGCCTTCGACCATCTGGCGCGGATTTTCCATGGGGCTGCACCCCGGCAAGGCGGGAAGGATCAGCCAGAAAGCCGGTCCCTTGATCAGCCCGCTCTTGATCAGGAAGCGGTCGGCATTGGCAACGTCGGCGTCGGTATAGACGGCGATTTCAGGAATGCCGCCATTTTCCAGAATGAGACGCACCTTTTCGATCATGACCGGAGCAGGCTTGCTGAACAGAGAGTCGCCGATATAGGTCGTCGTGGTGTTGATCGGCGCACCGTCCAGCAGACCGGTGGCGAGCACCCGCTTCATTTCGGCCCATTCGCCTTCGAGCGCCGGAACAAGGCAGCCATCGACCGACAGGTCGGGATAGTCCTTCTTCAACGGCGCGATGACCTGCTGGAACCGGTCTAGCGAAAGGACATTATAACCCTCGTCATCGCGAACATGAATGTGAACCGTGCTTGCACCTGCTTCAAGACATTCGCGGGCAGAGTTGCGGATTTCATCCGGCGTGTAAGGCTGGTTCGGATTTTGCGACCGGCGGAAGAACGCACCGGTAATGGCCACCGAGACGGCCAGAGTTTCGGGGATGTTCCATGGAACGGAGATCGGTGCATCGTGGAACGCAGAATGTTCCAGATCCAGAACGATCGGCGCGCCGTAAGGCCGCCAGATCATCCGCTCATTTTCGCGAGCGACACCTTTCCCAACTCTATCCCAATCAATCTTGACCATTTTTCACTCCTACGCTTTTGCTACTCATACGTCCGCGACAATTTGCGTCCGCCGCGAATGACCACGATTTGCCTATCCGAACATGCCCGCCTCCAGGGCTAGGCGGGCGTCAAAAATAATTAACGTTTGTTCCTATACAGGACAAGTTCTCGTCATGGAAAAGATTCCCCTGTTCTTTCCTACATGGGGGCGCTGGCTGGCTGCCAAGCCCCGCATTTCAGTACTGCGTCATCTTCCCGGCCTCGCCGCATAGCCACTCCGTTCGGTGACAAAAGCGGTCGGAGTCGCCCCGATCAGGCGCTTGAACATCGCCGTAAAAGCGCTGGGCGTTTCATACCCCAGCGATAGCGCCGTGCTCAGGACGGATTCTCCGGCGATGAGCTTGGGCACCGCCGCCACGATCCGCGCTTGCTGCCGCCAGACAGAAAGGGGGCAGCCCAGTTCATCGCGGGCCAGGCGCGACAATGTCCTCACCGAAGCACCGGATGATCGAGCAAGCACCTCGATATCCGCGCCGCTGGGGCTGTCCAGAATTTGCTCGCACGCACGGATGAGCCGAGAATCCGACGGCATGGTCAACATCACGGCGTCCGACGGAAGATCGCCCAGTTCATCCAGCAATAATGCATGCAGGCGAAGGGTGCGCGCTGGGCTCCAACTGGACGCGGACTGATCCGTTGCCCGCAAGATAAGTTCGCGCACGAGCGCCGTAACGATGAACCCTCCCGCTTTTTCTCCAAACCGGGGCGGCACATGGTCCGATGCAATATAAAGCGTACGCAGCAGAACGGGGGTTCTCGCGCGGAATTCATGCATGGTCCCTGGCGGAATCCAGACCGCTCGTTGCGGCGGAACGACCCACAATTTATGATCCGCTCGGATCTCCATCACCCCCGAAACGGCGTGAACGAACTGACCGTCTGGATGACAATGCGCCGGGACCACGTGGCCCTCGGCGAAATTGCGAGCAAGCATCTGAACAGCGCTAATATGTCTACGGGAATCAACCAAGGAGATACTCCTTGAACCAGTTGAAGCCCACACCGCTCGCGCAGCCATATTGGTTAAGATTGCGCTCCTTAACGGCCACCAGTCCATCAGCCATGACTATCCCAGGCAGCGCGCCGCAGTTCCCCTGGAGGCGATACAACCAACCCCTGAGGGCTCGCCCTTCTGAAGGAAACGAAACGTCGCGCCGCATGTCCGAAACTCCGATGACCCGTTGTCTGCACTTATGACACAGCAATTTCTGGCGTGAAGCGGACAGTTGGACAAGTTATACGCCTGATCGGCCAATAGCGGCCGTGATATCCGCCCATGAAGCGATTCCACTGCACTGGACGAAACTAGCTATCAACTTGGAAGTTCTCTGACCGGAAGCGGCCGAGTGCATCTCCGATGATCGACGGAGCTGCTCCTGCCGCCATAACGCGAGGGAGCATCTGCCGTGGCCAAAAAGCCCATCACCCGGAAGCCGTCGAAGACGCCGACCGATCTTTCCCCCGACCAGCCTCTGTCAGGCCAATCCCCGCGGCAGGCCTCCCCGCTACCCGATGATGTGGAGATTTCGCCGAGCTACGCCCAGGTGCAGGGGCAAGGCGGCGAAACGCACCAGACTGCTACCAATGGCGCACCCGTACTCACCACGCAGCAGGGCGTGCCTGTGGCGGACGATCAGAACAGCCTGAAGCAGGGCGCGCGCGGGCCGACGCTTTTGGAAGACTTCCACTTCCGGGAAAAAATTTTCCATTTCGACCATGAACGCATTCCAGAGCGTGTCGTACATGCGCGCGGCTACGGCGCCCACGGCTTCTTCGAGCTGACCGAGAGCCTGGCCGATATCAGCCGCGCCGACATCTTCCAGCGGGTCGGCGAGCGGACGCCGGTGTTCGTTCGCTTCTCGACGGTCGCCGGTTCAAAGGGTTCGTTCGACCTCGCCCGCGATGTACGGGGCTTTGCGACGAAATTTTATACCAAGGAAGGCAACTGGGATCTTGTCGGCAACAATATCCCAGTCTTCTTTATCCAGGATGCGATCAAATTTCCGGACCTCGTCCATGCGGCGAAGCCTGAACCCGACCGCATGTTTCCCCAAGCGCAGACCGCGCACGACAATTTCTGGGACTTCATCAGCCTGACGCCGGAATCGATGCACATGGTCATGTGGATCATGTCCGATCGGGCCATCCCCCGATCCTTCCGGACGATGGAAGGCTTTGGGGTGCACAGCTTTCGCCTGGTGAACACGGAAGGTCAGTCGACCTTCGTCAAGTTTCACTGGAAGCCCAAGCAGGGGCTGCAGTCCGTCCTCTGGAACGAGGCGGTCAAGATCAATGGGGCTGACCCTGACTTTCACCGCCGCGACCTGTGGGACGCAATCAATGGCGGTGACTTCCCTGAATGGGAACTCGGCGTGCAATTGTTCGACCAAGCATTTGCAGACAAGTTCGATTTCGACGTTCTCGACGCGACCAAGATCATTCCCGAAGAAATATTGCCGGTCCGATCCATAGGGCGACTGGTGCTTGACCGCGTCGTCGACAATTTCTTCGCAGAGACCGAGCAGGTCGCTTTCTGCACCCAAAATGTTGTGCCGGGCATCGATTTCACCAACGACCCGCTGTTGGCGGGCCGCAACTTTTCTTACCTGGACACCCAGCTTAAGCGGCTAGGAAGTCCGAACTTTACGCATATACCGATCAATGCGCCCAAGATTCCGGTCGCCAACTTCCAGCAGGATGGTCACATGGCGATGACCAACCCCAAAGGCCGGGTGAACTACGAGCCCAACAGTTGGGGTGTGACCTTGGGCGGACCCCGGGAGGATCCGGTTCGAGGCTTCCGCAGTTACGCCGACGAGGCCGATGACGCCAAGCTGCGCATCCGCCCGGAAAGCTTCGCCGATCATTACAGCCAAGCGCGGCAGTTCTACATAAGCCAGTTGCCTATCGAGCAGAAGCATGTCGCAGATGCGCTGGTCTTCGAACTCAGCAAGGTCGAACGTCCGGATATTCGCTCGCGCATGGTTTCACACCTGCGCAATATAGACGAGAATTTAGCCGCCACTGTTGCGGAGGGCTTGGGCTTGCCCCAGCTTCCCGCCCCCGCCCAGGCAGCAGTAGCGACCAGGACTGATCTTCCGCCTTCGGACGCGCTGTCGATCGTCAAGAATGGACCCGCATCGTTCCGGGGCCGCAAGCTTGGCATTTTCCTGAGTGATGGCGCCGACGCGGCCCTGTTTGCCGCGCTGGTCAAGGCGATCGATAAAATCGAAGCGATCTACGAAGTCATCGCACCCAACATCGGCGGCGTCACCCTGTCGGACGGGACGAAGGTCGCTGCAAAGCAGAAGGTGGACGGCGGACCATCTGTCCTGTTCGACGCCGTGGCGCTGGTGATTTCGGAAGAAGGGGCCGCCCTCCTCGCCACCGATGCCGCGACACAGGACTTCGTGCGCGACGCATTTGGCCACTGCAAGTTCATAGCGCTGACCGCCGCCGCACAGCCCATCTTCATCAAGAGCGGCATTGCCGACGATCTTGATGAAGCCTGTATTCCGCTCACCAGCGCCAAGGACGCGGCGGCATTCGTCGATCAGCTTGGCGTGCTTCGCCATTGGCCGCGCGAATTGAAGGTCGATCTTGATGCAAAATGACGTCCAGACGGCGGCAGCGAGCCAAGTGCTGCCGCCCCTGCCGCCGCCCCACCGGATCCAGGAGCTGCTCTTCGATGCGGCGCGACTTGGCCGGATCGATGTCATCCCGGCCTTGCTGCTGGCGGGCGCTGACATTGCGGCGCGCGATTCCAGAGGCTACACTCCACTCATCCTTGCGAGCTACAATGGGCACCGCGACGCGACGGCCTTGTTTCTCGACAATGGGGCGCCCATCGACCAGTCTGACGGGACTCGCGGGAACACCGCTCTGATGGGAACTGCCTTCAAGGGCTATGAGGTGATCGCCGACCTGCTGCTTAATCGGGGGGCCGATCCGAACGCGACAAACAACGCCGGACAGACGGCGTTGATGATGGCTTCGCTCTTCGGTCATCAGACCATCGTCGACCGCCTTCTCTTATCGGGCGCCAACAAGGACATGATCGACGCGGTCGGCAACAGTGCCCTTTCTGTAGCCCAGGACCAGGGAAACACGAAGATGATCGCTCATCTCATCGGCGTCCGTGAAATTGAGCAGCCCGATTGAAGGTCCCAGTTCTCAATTTTCTGAAGTGAGGTAGATCGCCTCCCCCAAAAATTCGGATGGAGGCCAGTTTTTGGGCACAGTCATGCCCCGTGCACGCCTGCATCCGCTTGGAAGCGAGAGGTGTTTCTCTGGCTCCGAAATTGCGCCATCGCCCTTTGATAAGGCGATGGCGCATGATCAATCAGTGTCCGAAATGATATCGAACCGAAATCCCGTACATTCTGGGCTCACCATAAATGTAGGAGTTGAATCCGCTCTGGTATGATGTCCCATTGCTGCTAATGATATAGTCTTCGTTCGTCAGATTGGTCGCAAATGCGCTGAGGTCGAAATTCGACCCTGCAACATTTTGCCACTGTATTTTGGCGCTCAGCAAGCCATAGCCATCGCCTGGGCCGCACTGAACGGCACCGACATTGGGTCCCGACTGCAGGCGGGGACAGTTACCGCCGTTATAGGCAAACGGCTCATCGACAGGTGCCTTGGATGCCGACTGATATTGAGCGCTGATATAGGCATATGTAGCGGAGACGGCGATCTTCCCGAGCGATTCATCGACTGGCAAATCGATGCGACCGGTGAGGCTGAACTGGTGCTTCGCCGTATTTTGGAACGGTATCCCGGTCAGGATACATTGGCCCGTCGCGCCGTTGAACGGAACGCCTGAACCGCAGTCGAAGCCGGGCGGCAGGCCAAAAGCAGGAATGCCTGCGGGGAACAGGGAGGGCGCAGTATATTCATCATATTTGGCAGCAGTGTGGGAATAGGTCCCCGATAGCGTGAGCCAGTTGGCGGGTCGTATCTCGCCTTCAAACTCCACGCCTTGGATGTGCGCTCGTCCAGCATTGCTGGTTTGCGCGCCGAAGACCGGTTGACCATTGAATATGTAGGCGGTTCCGCCGGTCCTCTGCAGATCTTTATAGTCCGTATAGTAATAACTTAGATTGGTTCGGATTGGCACACCGCCCAGATGCCAATCTGCCTTTATGCCGCCTTCATAGGAAGTGACAAATTCAGGCCGAAAGGATCGTAGTTCTGGTGCTGGGGTGGCAGTGCCGATCCCCCCCGATTTATAGCCGCGACTGATCTTGGCGTAGAGTAGCACATTTTGCATGGCATCATAGTCAAGGCCGACCGTCCAGTTGGGCGCCTTGAACTTGGCGCGCTCCGAGGTGACTGGTGCACCGGGCAATCCGAAGTTGGAGAATGCCGTCAGGCTGTCCCATGTATAGCGATAGCCAGCGGTCAGCCGCAGCCCATCAAGGCTGTTCGAAAAACTGCCGAAAGACAGCGTCCCCTGCGCATACAGCGCTTGGCTGGTTGATCTCTGGCCTCTGCGGGTCTGATTGGTTGCCGAAACCAGCTGTTGTCCTAGCGGCTTAACACTTTCATAGTAGGCACCCACGGTGAAGTTGAGCGCGTCTCCACCAACCTTGCCCTGCAGTTGAGGTTCGAACGAGTACTGCCGGACATCGGTGTAGTAATTGTAATTGGGAAGGCCGCCCGGATCAATCTCTTGGGCGCCAATCGAGCCTCCACCGTTTGTGGACAATGGTGGACGGTGATCATCAGGAATCCCATCGCCGTCGAAGGGAGCGCTGTTTTTCAGACGCTGATAATTGGCGATGTTGCGGAACGTCAGGTTGTCCGTAAGTTCTGCCGACAGGATGTCCGTTATGGAGAAATAACGCGTCCGCTCGCTAAAGAGCAGCGGGCTGAGCGCGACTGAGCGGATACCGCGGTCGATCTGCGCCTCCAGATAATCGCTGTAGGGCACGCCATTTTGCGGATTGACCCCCGCTGGAACCGCGTTGAGCACTGTCCCGGTGCCATGTTCCTGCACGCGACCGACGGTTGCGAGCAGGTAATTTTCGATCCCGGGTGCCGGACGCCAGGTCAGGCCTGCGCGGAAGGAATAGCGGTTGCGATTGTCGAGATCGGTGTCCGTGGTGATCTCGTGCGTGAAGCCATCGCGCTTCTGATACATGCCAGCGACGCGCAGCAGCAGCGTGTCGTCCACGATCGGCACGTTGAGCGCGCCGCGCACTTCAATAGAGTCATAATTGCCATACTGGATCTGGCCGTAGCCCTCGACCCGATCAGTCGGACGCTGAGGTTCGAAAAGGACGGCGCCGCCGGTCGTATTACGACCAAACAGCGTGCCTTGTGGCCCACGCAGAACCTGCAAGCTGGCGAGATCATAATAGTTCAGGCCGCCGCCGTTTTGCGCATTGTTGCGCTGGTCGGCAATAAGCGGAACTTCGGCCGAGTACAGCACCACGCCCGGCGCGGCATTGAAGGTCGCACCTTGCCCGCGGATCGTGATATTTTCGGTGCTGCGCTGCTGCCCCGACCCACCCACGACGAGCGACGGGACTTGTCCGAGCAGGTCCTGCGTGTTCGAAATATTCCGTTGAGCGAGCGAATTAGCATCGAATGCACTGGCAGAAATCGGGACCTGCTGCAGTCGCTCAGCCCGGCGGCGTGCCGTGACAACAATCTCCGAAAGACCTGTGCCTCCGACAGCAGTCGCAGCACCATTCACATCCGTCGAAGCAGCAGGTGGCTGTACCTGGGCTAGCGCGTCGCCACCGAAGGCCATCATCGCGGCGCCACCCATCAAAGTTCTGGCAAACAATTTAGGCATATTATCCCCTCCGTTCATATTTTTTTTCGTATAATGAAATAGATTTATATTCTTGTTATTCATCTGCGTAGTGATTCAGAAATTTATTATGCCCGGCTGTTCATTACTTGATTAAGAATCAATGACTGTAGCTTTTCATTGACGCGACTTATTTTTCGACATGCCAAAAACGATTTTGGCGTCTTTTAGCCGGTCAAGACGTCGTACCAATTCTAGAAAAGTCCAAATAATTATTTACTATTTGCCATTTCATAGGCCCTGATCATTATATTGATCCGCATAATTATTTGACCGCGCCTAAACACATAGCGCTTCGCATCTACAGATTTTCTATGGTGTTGTTGACCAATTTTGGCGTAGTCAAAATGCCCTATTCATAAATCGTCATGCATGCGCCAGCGCCACGAAAGATATGGAAAATTGATCCCTGCTCAACCTGACTCGGCACAATAGTCCACACAACACCGACTATATTTTAATTTTCAGCGACGATGCCTATCACCGCCTAAATTTTCTTCTTAAATTGCGCACCATGCAAACGCGAAAATCCAATAAGTTTGTATCGGGCATCTGATTTTTATGCCGGTTACGGCACCACCATTTGATAGCTTCCGCCGCGCTCGTTCGGTAGTCCCCAAATACGAAATGAACTGTTACATTCTGCGTAACGAATACAGCTGCGGAATGCCCAGATCGTGGGCTTCAGGCGGTTTTGTTTGGTGGTCGCTCGACATCTTAAAGGTAGCATCGAGAAACATAAGGAAACTCCGCAGCTTCCCGGTCTGGTAAGCAGACCGCTGGTAAACTGCGAATATGCCCTCGTTGCCGGCACGGGGCTGGATAATCTTGTGGTTGGGCAACAGGCGGATCAGGCTCCCGTCTGCTATTTCTCGCTCAATCTCTTCCAGCGGCATGATTCCGATTCCGACGCCCGTAAGCAGCGCGCTGCGGTTCATTCCTCCATCATTCACGCTCAATTGTCCCGAAGGCATAACCCGCGCGGTGGTGCCGTCAGGGCCAGCGAACTCCCAAACCGTCTTTTCAGACTTGGAGCCGTACAAGATCGCCGAGTGGTCGGATAAATCGTTGACCACTGACGGAGCGGGTCGTTTGGCAAGATAGGCTGGCGAAGCCAAAAGCACCAACTGAGTCATCGGCCCTAGGCGCCGGGCAACCAACTCGCCGCTATCGGGAAGATCGAAGCGAATATCGACATCGATATTCTCGGCAACGAGGTCCATCTTTTCATCGGTGGAAATTTGCAGATCGATCTGAACGCTTGGATGCGCTTCCAAAAATGCTGGCAATGCGGGCATAACCCGTTGAGATGCAATTAAACCGCGAATTGCAACACGGAGCAAACCTCGCGGTTCTGCTTCTAACAGCGAAACGCTGTCGAATATCTCGTCCATCTCACCCAGCAGCGGAAGCATACGCGCAAGTAGAATTTGGCCAGCCTCCGTGAGTGTCAGAGCGCGCGTTCCTCGGTTAAAGAGCCTGACGGACAAACTTTTTTCGAGCGCACTTATTTGCCGAGACATTGACGCGTTGGAGAGCTGAGCCTGGCGTGCGGCCGCTGCAAAGCTTTTATTCTGTGCCGCAAGAACGAACAGTCTCAAGCCTGACAGGTCGCGCAATATATCTCCTCCCGCCCCGAAACCGCTCGCTTTGGAAACGCTCTAGCGAACGCGGATGGTCACGCGGCCGATTTTTGCGCCTTCGATCGGATAGCCAAGCCTCGCATCGGCGGGATAGCGCCCCACCGGCGCTCCCGTGTCCAAGCCAACACCAAAGGTTTCGTGTATGCTGAACAGGTAAGGGGTGGCAGGAATCCTGTCGGAGGAGACAGGTTGATCGTCTACCGCCATCTTCAATGTGCCGCCCTTCCCATAACCTCCTCCGACATAGTCGAAGTCCACCTGAATGGAATGCTTGCCCGGTGTCAGTGGGCCTGGACCCACAAGATCGACCGTTTTGACGTCAAACAGACGATATGTGAATTTCGGCCTTCCATCGCCATCCAGATACAACGCCATCCCGGCGTCCGTGCCGCCCAAGGCCGCGACGACGCCACGCGCCCGATCAGTCGTATCGATCGTCGCGCGCATGGTCCAGGAAAGACTGAACATGCGGGGAAGAGCGACCTCTGGCACGCCGATATCGCCTTGGCGATAATCGATTGACTCACGACCTCCTGATGGGTCCGGCAAAGTGCCCTTGCCCGGCGCCTGACCACCCAACGGCAGCACCTGGTTTGCAGACGCTTCTGCCGTGAAGAGTGCCTTCAACTCTTCGAGCTTCTTCGGGTTCTTCGCGGCAAGATCCCTGGACTGCGAGAAGTCGGTCCGAAGATCATATAATTCCCATTTGTCCTCTTCGAAAGGACGTCCATTATCCGCTGACACGGTCCAAGGATAGCGGCTGTGGAAGGCCGATGCCATCCAGCCTTCATGATAGATGGATCGGTGGCCAAAGACTTCGAAATACTGCGTCGAATGCCGTTCCGGAGCTTTCGGGTCGTTGAACGTGTAGGCGAGGCTGACGCCATTCATTGGTTTTTGCGGCACGCCGTCCACCTCTGCGGGGGTGGGGATGCCGATGACTTCCAATATTGTCGGAACGATGTCGTTCACATGGCCGAACTGGCTGCGCATGCCTCCCTCTCGCTCTATCCGGGTCGGCCAGCTGAGCACCATGGCATTGCGCGTTCCCCCAAGATGGGACGCGACCGCCTTGGTCCACTGGAAGGGGGCGTCTGAAGCCCAGGCCCAGGCCGAGTTGATGTGGGCATAAGTCGACGGTCCGCCAATCTCGCCCTCACGAGCGAAGGCCTTTGCGTCGGGTGCGGGAGAAATGCCGGTGAGCCTGCCCATATAATCCAGGCTGCCTTCCAGTCCGCCTTCAGCGCTGGCGCCATTGTCGCCCACCACATAGATGAAAAGCGTGTTGTCAAATTCGCCGTTCGCCTTGAGGTCGTCTACCAATTTGCCGACCTGGGCATCGGTATGCGCAAGATATGCGGCGTAGGATTCCATCAAGCGCGAGGAAAATCGCTTTTGTTCGGGCGTGAGGCTGTCCCAGGCCGGGAGCTCTGCCGGACGAGGCGTCAATTTGGTGTTGGCCGGGATCACCCCCAGCTTCTTCTGACGCGCGAAAACTTCTTCGCGTAACTTGTCCCAGCCCTGGTCAAACTGGCCGCGATATTTATCGATCCATTCCTTGGGAACCTGGATCGGGGCGTGGATGCCGCCGGTTGCGAAGTAGAGGAAGAAGGGCCGCCCGGGGCCTGACGTGCGCACGGTGTGGAGCCAATTTACCGCACGGTTGGCGAGATCTTCGGTCAGGTGATAATTGTCGCCTGCGGGCCGCATCACCGGGGCCGTGCCTTGATATAATGTGGGGTTGAACTGATCCGTTTCCCCACCCTGGAAGCCGTAGAAGGTGTCGAAACCTTCGCCCGTCGGCCAGCGATCGAACGGCCCGGCCTGAGTCAGTTCCCAGTCAGGGGTCTGATGCCATTTGCCAAAAGCCCCGGTGGCATAGCCATTTTCGCGCAGGATCGTGGCGATCGTGGCGGTGTCCTTCCCCTGGAATCCGCTGTAACCCGGCCGCGCATCTGATGAGTTCATGACCGCGCCGACGCCTGCGGCATGGGGGTTCCGCCCGGTAAGCAGGGACGCGCGGGTCGGCGAGCAAATGGCCGTCGTGTGAAAGCGATTATAGCGCAGCCCATCGCGCGCAAGCCGGTCGAGCGTGGTCGTCTGCGCCGGGCCGCCGAAGGTCGAGGGGGCTCCAAAGCCGACATCGTCGAGCAGCACCAGGACGATATTGGGCGCGCCCTTGGGAGCCTGTCGCACATATTCAGGGGCCGCGGACGTGGTTGAAGGTGCCGGGACCTGAGCATGGGCCATCGCGGCAATTCCGCTGACCGACAAAGCCAAAAATCTGAGGATTCGTCCGCTTTTCGTGCTCATTTCGCATCCATCCTTCATCGATCCGTTTGATCGAAAATGCCAGATCTGTTCTGGTCTTGAATTTGCCCGCAATATTGTGGCCGGGCCTTCAGGCTAAACAGAATATTACCGCATCAATTGCGGCGCTTCACTTTGAAGTCCAACCGCGCCCAGTGAGATGTCTACGCGCTGGACGCCATTAAATGCGCCACCTTCGGGATAGTCCGAAGTCATCTGGGTTGAGGTGTCCATGCCGACGTCCAAGGTGTCAGTCATTTCGACAAGTCGGGAAATCGATTTGTCGATACGACCGCGCATAATCTCCTGCCCATCGCGCGAAATACGCATTTCACCGCCGCCATTGACGCCGCCATCATAATCAAAATTGTAGGTCAACGTAGCGCGCCCCGGCGGGAGCGCCTGTGTCGCGGCGACCCGGAACTGATCTTCGCGATGTTGCGATGCCGCCACCATTGCGACTGGCCGATTGTCCTTGAGATAGAAACCCCATCCGCCGAACGCACCGCCCAGAGCAAGGATGGAACCGGAAACAGGCTGTTGCGGAACGATGATATCGGCCCTCAGGGTGAAGGAACGGTTGAACAAGGGCGCGGCCTGTCCTGAAGGAATGGATACGCCTGAACCCCAGTAGGTATAGTGATCACGTTGTGGCTTTGCGCTGTGCGCCGCAAGGAAACGCTCTGCGGTCATCCTGTCGTCGAGCGGAAACACATTGTTCTTCTGTGCCTCAGAAACGAATATAGCCTGCATTTCGCGCAGCTTGTCCGGTTGTTTCGTGGCCAGGTTTTCAGCCTGCGCGAAATCGCGCTTCAGGTCGTACAGTTCCCATTTATAATCGCTCGGAAGCCCACTGCTCTTGTTCCATGTCCAGGGCAGTCGGCCAGGCGTTGTATTTGCCCACCACCCATCATGATAAATGGCCTGATTGCCCATCATTTCAAAATATTGCGTCGTCTTGCGTTCCGGCGCTTTGGGCTGGTCGAACGTGTAGGCGAAACTTATCCCGTCCATTCGCTGCTGCGGAGCGCCATTGACCGTAGCGGGCGCGGTGAGGCCGACCTCTTCCAATATAGTAGGCACGATGTCTGTGACGTGAGTGAACTGCGATCGCGTTCCGCCGCCCTGAATATGCCCCGGCCATGACACGACCAGGCCATTGCGCGTTCCGCCCAAATGCGAGGCATATTGTTTGAACAAGGGGAAAGGGGTGCTCGTCAGCCAGGCCCATCCAAAACCAAGACTAAGATTGGCCTTCGGTCCACCAAAGTCGTCAATGGCAGCCAGAAGCTGTTCGTCTGTTTCCTGGAACCCGTTAAAACCTGCCAAGGCGTTGGTGGCGCCATTCGCGTCACCTTCGGCGGCGGCGCCATTATCGCCCTCGATGAAGAAGATCAGCGTGTTTTTTCCCTCGCCCGTGCGGTCGAGTTCGTCCAGGACGCGGCCTATCTGTGCGTCCTGATAGGCCAGCATCCCGGCATACACCTCCATGGCGCGCGCATTGACCTTTTTGAGTGACGGCGAGAGAGTTGACCAGGCCGGAATCTCCGCAGGCCGCGGCTGCGATCTGGTGCCCTTGGGAACCAGCCCCTGCTTTTCCTGCCGCGTCCGAATCTCCTTGCTCAATACGTCCCAACCGGCGTCGAATTTGCCGCGGAACCTGGCGATCCATTCTGCCGGAGCCTGCAGCGGCGCGTGGGTCGATCCGGTCGCATAATAGAGGAAGAATGGCGTGTCCGGCGCGGCCGCATTCTGGTTGCGGATCCAGTTGATCGCATCATCAGCAAGCGCCTTGTCCAGCACACCGTCCTCCAAAGTCGGTATCGGCGTTATTCCGCGATAGAGGGCAGGCTTGAACTGGTTGGTCTCGGCGGCGACGAAGCCATAAAAATAATCGAAGCCCAAGCGGGTCGGCCAGTTATCGAAGGGCCCAGCCGCTGAAACGACGCTTTCCGGACCCATATGATGCTTGCCAAACATGGCCGTATTAAAGCCGTTGAGCCGCAATGTCTCGGCGATGGTGGCCGCGCTGCGTGGCATTTCCGACCAGTAGCCGGGGAACCCTGTCGTCAGGTTGGCCACGATGCCATTACCAACCGCATGATGATTGCGCCCGGTTAGCAACGCTGCGCGAGTGGGAGAACACATCGCCGTCGTGTGAAAGCGGTTATACCGAAGGCCCCGGCTAGCCAGGCGGTCGAGATTAGGCGTGGGAACCAGCCCGCCAAAGGTGCTGGCGGCGCCAAAGCCCACGTCATCCGTCATGAATATCACCACATTGGGTGCTTTTGCGGGCGCGGCGACGGGTTTGGGAAATGCCGGTTTAGAATCGGAATAGTTGGTGCCGATAATGCCGCCAAAGGGCGCAGCGGGGGCGGGCAGCGCGACAGGGCTGCTCGCACCCGTCTGGGCAATAGCCGGTACAAACGGCAACGTACCAACAAGGGCCCCGGATAGCGCCGCCTTGAGCCATTTCTTCATGCTTGTCTGCTCCCCGTGATCCTGCCGCGTGCAGTTCCAAACAGCTTCCCAGTTTTTCTGTGTGGAAAAGCTTATCTGCTATATGCCGTCTTGATGTACTGGAAATTATCGTACATATCAATGGCCGGTCTTCAGCGCTGGCGATCCGGCGCGAGAGGTGGCACCGAACGGTCCAAATTATTGGAGCGGGCAATTTATGGCTGATACAGCCGACGAACGTTTGAAGACCGTCGCCCGTCAGCTTTTCCTGCGGAGCGGCTTTGAAGAGACCGGGATTGATCTGATCGCTCGGGAGGCACGCGTTAGCAAACAGAGCATGTACGAACTTTATCCGACGAAGGTGGATCTGTTCGGTGCGGTCATGCGGGACGTGATTGCCTCGATTTCAGCCGAAATACCTTCAGAGCTTTCGATTGCGAGCGGCGACCCGGCGACGGTCATCGGCGATGTCATGAAGAGCTATCTCGCCCATTTTCTGTCTCCCGAGAATATGGGCCTCACGCGCGCGCAACTGGTCGCCACCCGATGTTTTCCGCATCTCGCGACCGAACTGCATAACCGCACGATCAGCGGCGCGCCCGCATTGGCTCATTACCTGGCGTCGCTTATGCAAGATGGCATATTGCAGGAATGGGATCCCGCAGCATTGGCGCGCCGGTTTGGGAGCGTTGCGACCCAAGGCACCCGCTTCCTCATGGGGTTTCCGATCCATCGGCAGCGGCAGTATAACCAAGCCAGATATTCGATTGATCTGCTCCTTAACGGCTACCGGAGAGCCGCTCAGTTCAGCGATGCGACACTGGACGATCCCCTAAGTGAGGAGCCCCGGTTTGACGAAATCCAGAAGAAGCGAAGAATAACGCCCCAGCGCATCGAGGATTTGATGGATGCGGCAAGTGATGAGTTCCTCAATCAAGGATTTCGCGGCGCGAGGATTGATCATATCGTTGAAAAGTCGGGGGTGGGAGCTGCGACCATTTATCGCCAGTTTGGCGACAAACGGGGCCTTTTCCAACAAGTGCTGATCCACCTCGGCAGGCCAGGTGATGTTACAGACGCGCCCAGAGCAGAAACGACGGTTGGGGCCACCCTCCAGCGGCTTGCCCGATGGTTGCTGGATCGGCATCTTCATCCCCGTAATCTCTTGTATCAAAGGCTTATGATATGCGAAGCCGAACGCTATCCTGACATTGCCCGGTGGGCGTATGATGGCCAGGTGGCCTCCACAGCCTCAGTCCTGACCCAACGACTGGTTGAGTTCGGCATGCCCATACCTTCCCTCCTTGCAAGTCGGACCTTCTACACCTTGGCAACGTTCGGGGTGCGGTTCGTGGTGACTGCCGAAAATCCCGACTCCTCGCAGCGAGCCGCTCTTTCGCGCGAGGCGACAACGCTTTTTCTCAACGGTACTCGTGAACGTTCGCGATGAAGCCTGCGTAAAAGTGATCTAATTCCGTTGGTGTAGGAGGACTATCCGACCCAAGCCTCACTTCTTCGATTTAGGCGCTTCGGTGGGACAGCTTCTCTGGTGCGCGGCTCTTCGCAGCGCCAGTGCAAGCGATTTAATCACGATGGCAGAAGCAGCGCCTACGGCGACAGGCCGCCCCCCCCCATTTACCGCGCTGACCGGACCACGCAGCGGAAGCCGACATGACTGGTAGTTGTGTCGATCGGCTGGGCGTACCGGGCGGCGGGTCGGTAACGCTGGCAATAATTTTCCGCGCAGAGGTGCGAGCCGCCCTTCATAACCTTGCGCGGGATGCGCGCGAGCGCGCGCTTGTCGAAGCTGCCGCCGCGTGTTCCGCCCCGCGGATTTGCCGGAATGCAGCAGGCGCCCTTTGGCTTGCGCTCGATTTTGGGCTGGGCATACCAATCCGCGGTCCATTCCCACACATTACCGATCATGTCATAAAGGCCGTGGCCGTTGCAGGCATAGGTCCGCGCTGGCGAAGTGCGTAGATATCCATCGTCAAGCTGGTTGTCGCGGGGGAAATCGCCTTGCCAATAATTGGCCATGAATTGCCCTCCGGGCGCTAGCTCGTCACCCCAGGCATAGTCTGCGCCGTCCAGTCCGCCACGCGCGGCGAATTCCCACTCCGCCTCGGTCGGCAGCGCCTTGCCCGCCCATGCGGCAAAGGCTTCCGCGTCCGCATAGGCGATGTGGACGACGGGATGATCCTCGATCCCCTTAATCGAGCTGCCAGGTCCGAGCGGCGCGCGCCAGTTGGCGCCGATGCGGAACTCCCACCAATCGGGCGCCGCAAAGTCGACGGGTCCGGCGCTCATCTCAAAAACCGCCGATCCCGGCTGTGCTAGTTCCGGCAGCAAACCAGGATAATCCCTGCAATCAGGCGCGATCTCGGCGAGGGTGACATATCCCGTAGCATCAATGAAAGCGGCGAAGGCGGCGTTGGTAACTGGCGTCTCATCGATCCAGAAGGCATCAACCCGGACCCGACGAGCAGGTTTCTCCTCAGGATACCAGTTGTCGGCTCCCATCTGGAAACTGCCGGCAGGGATGAAACGCATGTCGGAATAGACTTCCTTATCCATATATTTTGTCTATCCAGGAGGGCACGGCATTACAAATTTGAACTCGCGCTCGTGGCTGCACCTTCAAAATCACTCTGCCGCTCGCGGCGGTAAGACGCTTAAAGGACGTGCGGAGATATCTGAATTCGCCAAATAACTAGGCGGGAGCGAGGCCGGATCTTCAGGATGACGACGTTTCGCTGCTGTGCTTTGTCCGGCCGATCCAAGCGAAGATAATTGCCGCCCCGCAAGACACTGTCATGAGGAGCAACATTGCCAGATTATAATTGTTCATCGTATCGCGAAGCCATCCTGCAACCGGAGCGCCGAAGGTAAACGGCAGGGTGAAGGCGCCCAGAAACCCAACAACGCGAGGAAACGCCGCAACTCCGAAGAGTTGAGCGACAAGAACGGTAACCAGCGGAAAAATAGCGGCGCCCGATATGCCCATGATGATCATCGCCAGCGCGAGCGCGGGGAACCAGCCACTCATCGAGATTACCACCCAACTAGCTGTCAATCCGGCGCCTGCGACGCTCAGCGTCCGCGAAGCTCCGAATTTATCGCAAGCCAGTCCTGCCAGGATGGACCCAAAGATGCTCGCTAAACCCTTGATGGACAGGAGCAGCGCCGCGGAAGAGGCGGCCACGCCATATTCGGTCGCTATGGCGACAATATGTGCCGAACCGGTGATGGTGCTTGCCTGGAGTACGCCTTCGCCAACCAAAATCGCCCAAAATAATGGCTGCGACAGAATAGCAGGCCTTGAAGCCGGATTTACGGCCACATGTTCTGGTTGCGCGCATTCAGGCGGCTCCGAAACCCCCAGCAGCACCGGCAGCAGACAAATGTGCAGCCCCGCCAGCGCAAGGAACAGCGCCGGCAGCCCAAATCGCTGCATGATCATCAAGCCAAGCAACGGGATCACCGTCACGAACAGCGGAATATAGGCGATCCCGACCGCTCGCCCACGCGCGTGCGGATGCCAGTTGCCCGCAAGAATACTAGGGGGCAGACCTCCGAGCAGCGAAGCGCCCGGACCAATTGCCAGGGTGCAGATGACAAGCGTGGCTTCAATCGACTGAACAAGGGCAAGCAGAACATAGCCTGTCACCGACAGCGCAAGGCCGAGCATCATCGTGCTGCGCAGGCCGATGCGGGAAATCAATCCTGCCACAAGCGGTCCCAGCCCGCTCATCGCCAGCACGGTCAGCGCAAGAACCATCGCGGCCATGCCCCGCGTCGTATCGAAACGGTCCTGGATCGCTAATATGCTGACGGCGAACCCACCAAATGCGGAGCCTGTAGCCACATTCTGGGCAAGGAACGCCCGAACAAGCATCCTGCGCGCTTTGCGTCTGTCCGGGTCTGCGGCGGCGCGGCGCTGCGCAAGGCTGCTCATATCGTGGCGATCCCCGATGAATGTATAGCGAGAAGTCGAACGTGCCCGCCGGACCGAGCCCGGCGCGCTGATACGTTATCGACGACCACTCCCTTTATGATTTCCGCAGCGATGCGTTATCGATGACGAAGCGGTAGTGGACGTCGCCCTTTTCCATACGTTCATAGGCGGCGTTGATGTCCTGGATGTCGATCATCTCGACATCGCAGGTGATGCCGTTGGCAGCGCAGAAGTCGAGCATCTCCTGGGTTTCCGCGATGCCGCCGACATTGGAGCTGGCGACGGACTTGCGGCCCATCATCAGCGGCACATTGTGGAGCGGCGGGTCGATCGCGCCGAGCAGTCCCAGGAGGATGAGCGTGCCGTTCCACGCCAGGGTGGCGACATAGGGATTGACGTCGTGCGCGTTGGGGACGGTGTCGAGGATATAGTCGAAGCTGTTGGCTGCTGCCGCCATCTGCGCCTCGTCGGTGGAGAGCACGACATGGTCAGCGCCCAGGCGCCGCGCTTCCTGCTCCTTGTCGGGACTGCGGGTGAACAGGGTCACCTCCGCGCCCATCGCCTTGGCGAACTTGAGCCCCATATGGCCGAGGCCGCCCAGGCCCACCACCGCCACCTTGTGCCCCGGGCCGACCTTCCAGTGGCGCAGCGGCGAGTAGGTGGTGATACCCGCGCACAGCAGCGGCGCTGCGGATTTGGCGTCCATGCCCTCGGGAATGCGCACCGTGAACTTGTCCGATACGATGATATTTTCAGAATAGCCGCCATAGGACGGCATGCCGTCATGCCGGTCCATGAACCCGTAGGTCGGCGTTGCATATTCCACGCAATAGGGCTCTTCGCCCGCATGGCATGGCTTGCACTTCTGGCAAGAGTCCACATAGCAGCCGACTCCGACCATGTCGCCGGGCTGGAACTTGCCGACCTCGCTGCCGACCGCCGTTACCCGGCCGACGATCTCATGGCCAGGAACGGTGGGATAGATGGTGTATCCGGCATGATTGCGGGCATGGTGAAGATCGGAATGGCACACGCCGCAATAGAGGATGTCGATCGCCACGTCGTCGGCACGCAGGTCCCGGCGGGTGAAGGAGAAGGGCTCCAGATCGGTGTCTGCGCTCTGCGCTGCATAGGCTTTGGTCATGTTGGTCATGGCTTTTTCTAAAGTCCCTGGATGAGGCCAAGCCGCGAAAGGTCGGCCAGATATTTGACGATAAGAGGGCGAGACAGGTGGGGCACATCCTTTGCCGTGCCCACCTCATGCGCGATCACGTCGGCACGGAATCGCGCCGAAGGAACCGATGTCCCGAACTCGCCGGGCATCTGATATTGTAGCTGGTGCAGCAGCGGCAGGGAGCTTTGCTGCCTTATGCCGTCGGGCAGCGCGCGCAGCGCCGTGCCGAACCGGTCCAGCCAGTCGGCATAGTCCTCGATCCGCTGCACCGGATATCCCGCCGCGTCGATCCAGTCGACGAAGCTGTCGAGCGAGATGCCGTCATCATGGGAGTTGATGACATGATAGGTGCGGTAGCCGCTCGTCGCCTTCGCGCCCAGGCCAGCGATGGCCTCAGCCGTGAAATCCACCGGAAGTCCGGGATAATGGGGCTTTGCCGTACCGCTGTAGAAGGATCGCGGCGCCAGCCCCGTCGCCACGATGCTCATGATGAGGCGGGTGAACATGTCGGGGACATTGAGCTGCCCCTCGTAGCGGCTGTGCGCCAGGATCATGTCGGAGCGGAAGGTCGCGACCGGCAGGCCGAAGCGGTCATGCGCATCGCGCAACAAGACCTCGGCCGCCCATTTGCTGTTGGCATAGCCGTCGGCATAGCCCTCGCTCGACAGCGGGCGGACCGGGGATGTCGTGCGGACATCAGCATCCTCGTCGATCATCGCGCCCTCCGGCGTATGCGCCGCTGCGACGGTCGAGACATTATTGATAGGCTTTAGCCGGTGCGTGATCGCAAGGCGGATGACCTCGGCGGTGCCGACCACATTGGGGCCGAACAGCTGCTGATAAGGCAGGACATGGTTCACCAGCGCGGCCGGATGGACGATCAGGTCGACGCTTTGCGCCAGCCTTTCCCAATCGGCGTCGGCAAGGCCAAGCTGCGGTTCACCCAGGTCGCCTGCCAGAACTTCCAGATGATCCTTGGCAAGCTGGTCAAAGCGGCTTTTGAGTTGCGGATCGCTGTTGAACACCGCGGCGATGCGCTGGCGTGCAGCCTCCCCATCCTGGCCACGGGCAATGCACAGCAGCTTGCCACCCACCGCTGCCATGCGCTCAAGCCATTCCAGGCAGAGGAACCGCCCCAGATAGCCGTTCGCGCCGGTGAGGAACACTGTTCGGACCTCACTCTCAGGCGGCAGGGCGTCCCGCGCCGCATCCAGCACGGCGCCGTCGATGAAGCGATCCAGGGTCAGGTCACTCGCGCGGATCTGCTTGGCCCCTGCCCCATGCACCGAAGCGAAGGTCGGCCCCTTGGCACCGCCGCTTCGCCCCCGTTCGATGAACTGGGCGACATCCTGCATGCTTCCGGCAGGACTATTGATGACCGAGACCGGCACCTCCACGTCATACACATCTTCGAGCAGCAAGGAGCAGGACACCGCCGAAAGAGAGTCGCCGCCAAGGTCTGCAAAGCTCATCCGCTTCGACAGGTCGACATCCTCAAGGCCCAGCGTCGCCTTGACCGCGCGGGCGACCGTTTCCAGCACGGGCAGGTCCTTGCCTTCCCGGCGCAGCGTCTCAAGTTCATCCTGCTGGCTGGCCGCGATCCGGTCGTAGACCGCTTCGAGCGCCGCAGTGTAGCGCTCCTTGAACTTGGGCCGCTGATATTTGCCGATGCCTGCCAACAGACCGTTTTCGGCACTGAAGGGCTCCTGCTC
This sequence comes from Sphingobium sp. ZW T5_29, assembly GCF_044987515.1. Taxonomy (NCBI): domain Bacteria; kingdom Pseudomonadati; phylum Pseudomonadota; class Alphaproteobacteria; order Sphingomonadales; family Sphingobiaceae; genus Sphingobium; species Sphingobium sp. ZW T5_29. The sequence goes on along the minus strand of NZ_JBJDRM010000002.1, from coordinate 59,872 downwards.
GACGATAAAGTCGCGCGGCACTTCGTAAGGTTGCAGCTGCTCGGCGCGCGCTATGGTCTGGATCGCTTCGCGCAACGCATTCTTGATCGCGGCCGGATCATCAGCGATGCCCATCTGCTGGAGCGTCGCCACATTGGGCACGAACACGCCGACCAGGAAGGCGCGCTCGCTGGTCCCGTAGAGATAGACTTGGCGGATCAGCGGATCGCCATTGGTGAAGATCGCCTCCAGCCGGGCGATCGCGACGAACTCGCCCTGAGCGAGCTTGAGCACATTGTTGCGGCGATCGACATAGACCAGATGGTCCGGCGCGATTTCCTGCATGATGTCGCCGGTCTTGTAATAGCCTTCCTCGTCGAACACCGCGGCGGTGGCATCGGGGCGCTTGTAATAGCCCAGCATGATGCTGGACGTCTTGATGCGCAGCTCGCCGCGCGGATAGGGCTTGTCGGTCCTGAAGTAGCCAAGCTCAGGCACGTCATCGAGCTTATAGTCAAGGACCGGCGGGCGCTGAATGCGGTTGTCGGCCAGGACGGCGGCAACTTCGGTCGCGCCATAATTATTGCCAAGCTTGTAGCCCAGGCATTCTTCCATGAACTGCAACACTTCAGGGGCAAGCGGGGCCGAGGCGAAGGACGCGACCAGCAACCGCCCGCCCAGGACCACGTCGCGCGTCTCGCGCAGCAGCTCGGCCTTGACCGCATCCATGTCCGCGCCGGGCACGGAGCGCCGTTCCAGCGCGACCTGATAATGCTGGTAAATCATCTCGCACACGCGCGGCACCAGCATCATGTAGGTTGGGCGGCAGATGCGCAGGTCGTCGAACAGTTCCGACAGGTCCTTCTTGCCCGTGAAATAGCCGATCCCGCCAAGGCCCAGCAGCGAGAAGACGATGCTGCGCCCCGATGTATGATTCATCGGCATGTAGATGAGGTTGATCATCGGCATGGGCGAATCGACCAGCCACAACTGCTTGATCATCCGCTCAGGCAGCATCGCGCCCTTGGGCAGGCCGGTGCTGCCCGACGTATAATAGATGGTGCTCAGCCGCTCGCCATCGGCCTTCTCGAACAAAGGCGCGGGCGGCAGGACCCTGCCCTTTGCCAGAGCATCGTCCAGCGTGACCAGCAGATGCGCGAGCCCTGCCTCGGCAAGCTTTGCCTGGGCCGCTTCGAACCGCTCGCGCTCGTCATCGACCTGCGGATGATAATCGAACAACAGCAATCCGCGCGGGCGATGACCCTGGATGACCAGTTGGACCGCGGTCTCGATATATTCCAGGCTGACCGCCAGCCAGCTGGGCGCCACCTCGTTGAAGATGGACAGCGACTGTTGCAGCGCCCCATTGGCCTGGAGCGGAACAAGCACCGCGCCATTGTGAATGCCCGCAAGATCAACCGTGACGAAATCCACACTGCCAAAGGCCAGGATGCACAGGAAATCATCGGCCTTGAGCGGCTGCCCGGCGTCGTCATGCCAAAAGGCCGCCAGATGCCGCGCCCGCTCCCAGAGCGTGGCATAGCTCGTGGTCTCAAAATGCTTCTGGATTTCACGCGTGGCGCGGCCCGTTGCCGGATCGACCTTCAACGCCACCGCCCGCTCGGCCAACGCCGCACGATCGGCATAACCCTCCATGCAGGTCGCCACGATCCGCGCAAAACCCATCCCGCTGACACGCTTGGCCGTGTTGATCAGAGGGTCTGGAAGCGCACCAGAAACCTGTGCGTCGGTCTCGACCAAGAACTTGAGACGATCCGCAATGCCTGCCGCATAGTCCTCAACAGACACTGTGTATTGCGCGCGGTCCAGCTTGTCCTGAATACCCATATCACCTCTCGATTTTATCTTGATGCGGACAATGATTATATTGCCCGAAACATTTTTCTTCGGATCAGCTTGCCCCGAATTTTGCACTTTTGATTTGGCAATCCGGATGATCCAACATGCAGCAAGTCAACCGCGCGAATTCATTGTCCGCTTCGGGTTCATGCTATAAATTGCTTCTTCCGCAGCAGGCGATGCTCTGCCGCAAAAGCATGACGAGAATATTTGGTAATCACCAAGTTTTGTCAATGGCGATTTTTTAAGAAGGGCTGGTTTCGCGCGCGCAAGCAGGGGCAAGGCGTTGAAAACCCCCGCCTGACCTTCCTGCTTATACCGCGGTCTCCCGTCGGTTTATATATTCCGGGACTTGATCGGAGCGGGAGGCAGATTCGCTATTTCCGCCGGCGTGATCGTCTTCGCCAGGTCGACCAGACCCTTGATCGCAATATTCTTCACGCCGGGCATGCAGGACGCCCACGGCCGGTTATAGCCTGAAAACATCGTCATGCCATCGACCGCACCATAGATGAATATGGCGACCACTGCGGCGTCATCATGACTTAGTGCCGGATTCAGTTGCTCAACCATTCCGGTAATCAGGCGGTGAACATGGCGATGCAGCGCTTCCAGCCGGTCAGCCACGACTTGATTGTGGTTCGCCATCGCCCAAAGTTCAGTGAACAAATGCGCCGTCTGTTTCGTGCTGACATCATCCAGGATGTGCGCAATGAGCCGGGCCAACCCGTCCCCGGCGAGGAAATCAGGCTGCTCCATAGCCCATTTGACCTGCTTTTCACCGGCAAGCAGGATTTCGTCCAGCAGAACCTCGACCAGCATTTCCTTGCGGGGGAAATGGTGGTTCACATGCCCCACCTTCAAACCGCATTCCGTAGCGATGCGCTGAAGCGTAAAGGCGCCCGCGCCTTCCTCCACCAACACATGCAACGCAGCCTTGAGGATCGCGTCTACCGTCTCGGCTCCGCGCGAATAGACGCCAGGCTTCCGACGTCTGGCTGTTTTCAGGTCATCGCTCATCGGTCGCCTATATCTGTCGCTAAGCAGCGATCAGCAAGCGAAACCGACGCGAGGCAACGCGGGAGAGCTATTATATAATCCCGGAAAATGCGGGCTGTTAAGGCGCTCATCGGCAATTCAGCTGCATTTCTCAAGCGCACTCTCCTCCCCGCCACCCCAGACCCGAATTTTCCTGATTGACAAAACCTTGTCAATCTCCAAGTATTCGAAGCCAGTCCAGCATGGCGGTATGTCGTTGGACGAGGATGACGGGCGGGTCCCGAATTTTCGGGCAATTTTCTGAATGTGAGGGCGCCTCCTAAGTCGACAAGCGCTTCTGAAAAAGAGGCAGATCAGACCGGACGCGGTCAATCGAAGTAAGGGCGAGATGTTCATTCGTATCGGATGGGCCTGTCTTTGCTACGCCATAAGAACTGGGATCACACCAGCATAATGACAGAGAATAATAATCAATAAAGGGGAAGAATCATGACTATGCGACATTTGACTTTGATCCGGGCGCTGATGGGAACAGCCGTCCTCGTCGGTTGCGCTGGAACGGCCTTTTCCCAGACATCGGCGCGACAGGATGAGCCTGCTCCCACCGCCTCGGCCGGCGGATCGGGCCTTTCGGAAATCATCGTTACAGCACGCAGGCGGGAAGAACGGCTACAGAATGTCCCGATCTCCGCGACCGCGTTCGACGCCAACTCACTGACGCAACGTAACATCTCGAATACGCAGGACCTGCTGGGGCAAGTGCCCTCGCTCGTGGTCGGCGGATCGGGACAGCAGCGCAATACCGAGAATATCACGATCCGTGGTCAAGGCGCGACCTTCAACGCGGCGCCGGGCGTGGTCCTCTATTCGGCTGAAGTCCCGCTGATCGCGGATCAGCGCAACAACGCCCAGAATGGCGGCGGCCTCAACTATTACGACCTCGCCAGCCTGCAGGTCCTGCGCGGGCCGCAAGGCACGCTGTTTGGCCGTAACACGACTGGCGGCGCGGTCCTGTTCGAACCGCAGCGTCCAACCGAACGACTCGAAGGCTATGGCCAGATCCAATATGGCAATTATGATTCGATCGAGTTGCGCGGCGCGCTGAACTTGCCGATTGTCGAAGATACGCTCCTGCTGCGCGTCGCCGGCATCTATCAGAAGCGCGACGGTTTCACGCACGAAATCACCACGGACACGGACCTGGATAATCGCAATCGCTATTCCTTCCGTGCAGGTTTGACCTGGCGCATGGCGCCCGGCATCGAAAATTATCTCCTCGCGACCGTGGGCCGCGTCCAGGAACATGGCACGGGAACGGTGCTTAATGCCGTCCCGGGCGGCCTTGATCCTCAAACGGGGCTGCCATTCAGCACCTATCTCCAGCAACAGAACGGTCGCGGTATCCGGTCGGTCGCACTCAGCCCGTTGCTTTGGAGCGAACGGACACGCTATTTTTCCATCACCGACATCTTCTCGGCAGAACTTACCGATACTTTGACGTTCCGTAACATCGCCAACTATCAGCATCTGAAGAACAGCGCGCCTTTCGATGGCGATGGCTATCCTGACGATCACAGGCCTCCATCCACACAGGGCGGTACTTTGATCGGCGCCGATGAGATCAGTCCCGGTGGACTTTCAAAGTACAACTACTACACCGATGCACGGCAATATTCGTTTGAGCCCCAGTTTCAGGGCAAGCTCGCGGGGGAAGCGCTCAACTTCACCGTGGGCGCCTATTATGAGAGCGTGAAGCCGCTGGGCGCGCAGTTGGTTTCAGCTTTCAATCCGACCCGTCGCGGCCAGAGGACGATCAGCCAAGCCCTGTATGCACAAGGAACGCTATCCTTCGGCAGCTTGTCAGAAAGCCTTGATGGGCTGCGGCTGACCGCGGGCTATCGCTATACATGGGACAAGCTGACGGCCTTCTCGAACTTCGGGTTGCCCGATGCGCCCGTCACGAGGTCCAGTGCCAAGTTCAAGGCGCCGAACTGGACAGTAGGCCTTGATTATAATGTGAACCGGAACGTGTTGCTCTACGCAAAGGTCAGCCGGGGATACAAGACGGGCGGCGTCGGCACTTCGACCCCTGCACCTGATCTTCGTTCCTTCCAGCCGGAATTCGTAACCGCTTACGAGGGCGGCATAAAAGCCGACTGGCATGTCGGCAGCATTCCGATCCGCACGAACATCAACTATTATTACACAAGCTATAAGGATTTGCAGAGGACCGGGGGAACCGCCTATTTCTACAATGGGCAGCAGGTCTTTGGCGCGCAAACCAGCAACGCGGGCAAGGCGCACATCCAGGGGGTGGAGTTCGAGGGCGAGGTGCGGCCCACACGCTGGCTCACGCTGTCGGGCACCTATTCCCACACCGCTGCAAAATATGATGAATATACCGCGCCATCCCTGTTTCCCGCTGGCATTCCTGCCTTTGGCCTGCCGCCCGGCTTCGATTGCGGCGTGGGTGTTCCGTTCAATGGCGCAACGGGTCAGTGCGTCCTGACCGACATCCCTTTTCAGTTCACGCCGAAAAACCAGTTCAGCATCACCGGCAGGGTCGATTTGCCGCTTGATGAATCGATTGGGAAGGTCAGCATTTCGGCAACCTATTCCTATATCGATGCTCAATATACGTCACCGTCCAAGGCGCCCATTGACGAGCCGTTCGCTTATATTGGCGGCAACTGTCCCCGCGTGAATAGCGGAACCTATGCCGGGTCGGTCCGGTGCGGACCGGGAGATGGCTATGGCTTGCTGGGACTGAACATACAGTGGCAAAATGTCGCTGGATCGAACTTCGATCTTGGCGCTTTCGCCACGAACCTGACCAATGAGAAATATATCATCAGCAGTCAGGGTGTATCCTATCAGAGCGGCTTCAACTCCTACATTTATGGCGAGCCCAGAATGTACGGCATGTCGCTTCGGTATCACTTCGGCACCTGAGCAAGCGCAGCGCAATCGCCTTCCAAACAGGCGATTGCGCTTACCTTCCCCCGTCGGTCCGCTGGCATCTGGGTAGGATATGTATTCAGTCGCTACTGCTACATGTCGCATTGAGCACGAATTTGTGAAGAGAGTTCCGGTCTTACCGCTTGGTTAAGTGGATGGACGTTAAAGAGGTCCAAGCAATGGCACGCACGAAATTTCACCTAGGCTACTTCACCAAGTTTGGAGCTACTTCATGGCCAGGCGACGGGCAGGAGTTCGGCTCACGATGGACGGACGGGTCTTATCACAAAGATTTGGCCAAGATGCTGGAAGCCGCGAAGTTCGACTTTGTCTTTTTCGAAGACAGCCTGATCGTTGGTGATCGATACGCCAACTCAATGGAACTCGATCTCAAGAATGCGACACTCTCGCCCAAGCTCGACCCTATGCCGCTCCTGCCGTTGATGGCGCAGGAAACGTCGCACATCGGCCTCGTTGCGACTGCTTCGACCACCTTTTATCCGCCCTATCTGCTGGCCAGGCTGCTTTCCACCATCGACTCCCTCACTAACGGCCGCGCAGGCTGGAACATGGTGACGTCAAGCGAGCGGAACGCGGCCATGAACTTTGGCATGGACAAGTTGCTTCCCCCGAATGAGCGGTACGATATCGCCGACGAGTTCGTCGAACTTGTCAAAAAGCTGTGGGATTCCTGGGAGGAAGGCGCTCTGGTCGCGGACACTGAAACTGGTGTCTATGTCGATCACACCAAGGTGCACACCGTAAATTTTGAGGGCAAGCATTTCCGCTCACGTGGTCCATTGAACACGCTGCGGTCGCCCCAGGGCTATCCGGTTCTGGCGCAGGCGGGCGCATCCGAGCGCGGCCGCCAATTCTCGTCCAAGAATGCCGAGGTTGTGCTGGGCATGATGACCGGCGGTGTTCCGGGCATGAAAGCCTATCGCCAGGACATTCGGGATCGCGCCGAAGCGCAGGGCCGCAATCCCGACGACATCAAGGTCTTCTTCCTGACGCCGGTGGAAATCTTCCCCGAAGACGGCGAGCGGCCCGAGATGACCGAGGCCGAAAAGCAGGCTTCATTCGAGCATAATATCGTCATGGCTTCGTCGTCGCTCGACGTCGACTTCTCGCTCTACGACGTGGACGCACCCGTGCCGCAGGACATCGTGGCAGGCGGCCACACCAGCGCCCTTGAGTTCATGAAGAAGGCCGGTCGCGAAGAGGGCAAATCCCTTCGCGACCTGTTCTCCGCCGGCAAGGGCGCGAGCGGCATGGACTTTAGCGGCACCGTTGAGCAGGTCGCCGAAAAGATGATGGCGGTTATGGACGAAGTGGGCGGAGACGGTTTCCTGATCGAAGGATCAGGCTATAATCGCCAGCTTCCTGATTTGGTCAATGGGGTCATTCCGGCGCTGCAAAAGGCGGGTGCGGTCCGCACCGAATATCGCGGCACCACCCTGCGTGATATCTTGCGCGAGTTCTGACCAAGGTCGTGCGGCCGCACCATGGTCGGGCCGGTTCTTTTATTTGCTATCAACGATGGTGGCGCCCCATTCACTACGTTTCAAAGCTTTCTGCGGCATAAACACATTTTCGGAGCTGGAGACCCGCAAGAACCGGGTGTTCGTGGCTTGGCGAAGGTGTAGCCGCTCTTACTCGCTTCCGCGCGGAATCCGGGATTACAGGCATTTGCCGTTCCGCTCCGCTTTGCTCGCTCATCTGTCCGCCATGAAGGAATGGTAGAGTGAAGGCATGACCGTTATGCCTTAATAATGTCTTGGAACAGCGTCAGTCGCGCGACCGCGGATGCCAGGCCTTCTGACCTGACTTCGATCGTAGCACTGGGTCCAGATCCGGTCGGTCGCAGGATCGCCAGCGCATGTCCATGCCAAGTCTTCGCCACAGGTTGCCGCAGGCTGGCGACACCGCGGGGGTTGGCGTTGCCGAACCCGGCCAATTCGACAGGTCCGTTCAGCGCAGCCTGAAGCACGCGCACTTCGTCGGGCAGGACCAACCCCTGCGCATCGACCACGCTGACCGTCGCATAAGCCAGATCGTTCCGGCTCGCACGGATGCGTGGCCGATCGACGTCCAGGCGAAGCGCGGCGGCTGGCCCGGCGGTCTGTAGAACGCGCAGCCCAATGAGTTTCCTGCCTCGATAGGCGGACGCTATGAGCTTTCCGGGGGCATAGGGCAGCGTGAAACGAGCCTCCAGATTATCGGCATCGGTCAGCGACTGCTGCGCCACGATTCTCCCGTTCAGTGTCAGTTCGACCCGGTCGCCGCTGCTGAACACCCGAATGTCGATCGGCTTCCCTTCCCGCCCCGGCCAGGTCCAGCTGCGAAGTTCATCGCCCCAACCCCATTTCGAATGAAACGGCGTCTTGCCTTCCGGCAAGGGACGAACCACGCTTATTTCGACCGGGCTAAGACCCCATAGAACGTCCCTCAGCAGGGATTGCGGCTTTTGCTGGCCGATAAGGTCGATGTCGCCGCAAAAGGCGTTAACCCAGGGATAGGCTGACTGGAAAGGATCGGTTTCCTCCAGGGCGGACAAACCAATGCCGGACTCGCCATAATAGTCCATCGCAGTCCAGACGAAGTCACCCAAGGCGTAAGGGGCGCGATTGACCGTGCGCCAGATCGACGCCGCATCCTTAGGGAAGCTTTCGGTGCCCATGAAGATGCGCCGGGGAAATTTGGGATGCTCCTTTTCATAGGCGGCGTGATTGTAATTATACCCGGCGATATCCAGAAACTGGGTGGCCGCTTGGTCGGGCGTTCCGTCGTTCCGCGTTGCCGCAGGGCCATTCCATCCGTTGATGCCAGCGGTTATTGGGCGGGTTGGGTCGATCTGGCGGATCTGATCGACTAGCTGGCGCGCGGTATCGACGCCCAGCGGTCGATATTTCTCCGGTATCTCGTTCCCTATGCTCCAGATGATGACGCTGGGGTGATTGGCGTCGCGCTCGATGGCCGCGCTCAGGTCGCGCCGCCAATGGTCTTGAAAATAGATATGATAATCATCCGGGATCTTGGGAATGTTCCAACTGTCGAAAGCTTCCTCGATCACGAACATGCCGAGGCGGTCGCATGCATCGAGGAAGCTCGTCGACGGAAAGTTGTGCGACGTCCTTACGGCATTGAACCCGCGCGCTTTGAGCAGTTCGATCTTGCGTTCTTCTGCCCTGTCGATGGCCACCGCGCCGATCAGGCCATTGTCATGATGGATGCAGCCGCCGCGCAATTTGGTGGGCTTGCCATTGACCAGAAGTCCGCGTTCGACGCTGATTTCGATATGGCGCACCCCAAAGGGAGTGACCATCCGGTCCACCACGCCGTCTGCATCGTGAAGGGTGCATTCCGCTTCATATAGCGCCGGGCTGTCGGGAGACCATGTTGCGGGTTTGGCGATCTCCAGCGTCAGCATGGTTTCGGCCGATGCCGGTGCTTCGGCTCGCGCCACCACATGGCCATCCGCGTCTCGCAACGCCACCGCGACCGTCATGCCGGGCTTTATGCCTTCGACACGCGCCCGGACATGCACCAATGCGCGGGCGGGGCTCACTTCAGGCGTTGTCACCCGCACGCCCCAGCGGCTGAAACGCGTGGCGCGCGTGACGTTCAGCCGGACGGCGCGATAGATGCCCGATCCGGAGTACCAGCGACTGTTGCTGCCCAAATTGGCCACCCGCACTGCCAGCACATTTTCCCCTGCCGAACGGATATAGGGCGTCAAATCCAGTACGATGGGTGAATAGCCGTGAACGCCGGAGCCGATTTGCTCACCATTCAGCCAGAACTCCGATGTTCCATAAACACCGTCGAACACCAGTTCGACATGCGCATCTGCGGGCAGTCCGGCGAGAGAGAAACGCTTCCTGTACCAACCCACGCCACCGACCATATGGCCCGTATGCCGCCCACCCGCGCTGCGCGTGGACGCAATCAGCAGCGGTGGCGGCGCGCCTTCAAAGGGGCCAATCATGCCCGGCACGCTCTTGACCGGTGCCCATATGGGCGCCGTATCCACATCACGGATCACGGCATTTACGGAAGGCTCCTGCCTTTCCAGATCCTCGATGCTCCAGTCATGCGGCAGGTCAAGCCGACGCCAGCGGGTATCGTTGAAGAGAGGCGCCGAGGCATCGACCGCATCGCCCCGGAAGAAGGTCCATCCCGCGTCGAAGGACTGCCCCCGACGTCCCGCGGCCAACCGCTCCACTGCTGGCGAAGCCAAACCCACGCCCGCGACGCACAAGGCTGTTGACGCAACCGCAAGTTGTAGCGTCGAGCGCCGGGAAATATGAAACTGGCTATACCGCACCTGATTGCTTCCCCCGTCTTTGGACCGCCTGAATTTATGCCATTATTTTCCAGGGGCATGCTCATGCGAATGGCGAACATATCGATGCTGCCATGGACAACCTTGAGAAGCGTATCTGTTGCCTATCTGACTCGATTACACCAAAATTACACACGGGGCGGAATACTTCCAACCTGCATGAAGAAATATTATTATTTTTCAGTAAGTTAGTGGTCGGGGACGGCATCGAACTGGCATCATAAGCCCAGGAAATCAAAGAAGGTTTCGATCGTTTGCATCTCAAGATACCATGAAAAATACCATCAAAATTCGTTCATTTTTGGTTCGACATTTGTTCGCGCCAAATTGTAGCGATTTTGCGGTGAACTGCTTCCTGCCCGGTCCAACCACCCTTTAGCGCCGAGCGAAGCCCAGAAGAGCTTTCTAGCCAGGCGACTAAGCCGCTAATTTTCCAGTCAAATCAATGACTTAAAGGGTCGCCAAGAGCATCCTTAGCACGATCCGGATTCGTGGAAAAGGCTGGACGCAATGGGACGGGACCGTTCGATGGGCATCGCCAATCATGCCAACTAAATTAGCACAGCCTGAGGCATGATGAATTGTTCGTCCCCGGCCGGGAGTTCAGATTTGGGGATTAGCCCTAGATTGACGCGAATGATCCGCCTGATTGCGGTGCGATTGGAGCCGGACGCGTTCTGGAAGCGTACGTGTTCGAATTTTATCTCGCGGGCTGGGGCAAGCTGCTGCCGAAATGCCTGCTCGGTCATATCACCTGCCTCTAGCATCGGTCGCACAATCTCGCGGTAGATATCGAAAAGCGCCTGGACGCCAACCGTTTTGCGAATGAATGATTTGGGATCGGCGTCCCGCCAAAAAAGCTCATCTGCAACATTCACAAAGTTGCGCGTGGCTGCATAAATAAGCGCATCATCTCCATCGATATAAACCTTGCGCAGCGGCGGACCGTTGGCGCGTCCCAAATCAAGCGACGAGCGCCGGGTAAAAAAGGCCTTCCTCAATTTCGTGGCATCAGCCTTAGGGTTGGAGCTGATCAAGCGGACTATTCCACTGACAATCGTGGCGAACGAGATTTTCATGTTGCCTTTCGGCATCAATTTGGCCGACGCAAAGTCATTGGTCGGTGCCACCGCAATACGTCCCGCCATGCGCGAATCCGGATCCGTTGCTAGCCGACGCGCTAGGAACACCGCGAGCTTGTCAGGTGACCAGTCGCTCTCTTTTTCGTCCGCCACGTTGTAGCCGAACAGCTCATAAGTGAGGCTCTTGTCCACCGGCTTTTGATTGGAGTTGATCGTCGCAAAAATCGTCGCTTGCATCGGCGGCGGAAGATCCATGAAAACAGCGCACAAAAGCTGGTCATCCAGTCGCGCTGGATCCGCCTCGGCAAACGCGAACAAGCGGTGCTGACCATCGATCACGCGGGCAAGTTGCTCGCCGGTAGGAATCACTAGCTCGTAGGTCTCGCCCACCGTCTCGCCAACATCATCGAGGATTGGCTTGGCGTCGATAAACCAGCGCCGTGCCTGCTCAGACTCGGCTTCCTCCTCGCTCGGCTCACCATCGAGATCGGTGTCAACGTCGCCTTCAACCCTTGTTTCATCTCGTTTGAAGTTAGCAGCGATAATAATTGAATTCGGGAAGCTCGCGTCGACCTGTTCAATATATTCGGCGATCGCTGTCAATCGTTTCGGATCTTGTAAACGCTGGGTTCCCGTCACCGAATAACTGCCGGTGACCGGATCAAGATCGGCGGATACCGCCTTTGTATAGCACAGCTCTAAGAGGCTGCGTGCGGTCATCACGACTGCAAAGAAGCTGCCGATTGGCTGATCCACCCTCAGCGCTCGGAGCCGCATTGGGAACTTGCCGGGTGGAGTATTAGTCGCCATCACACCTTCACCCCGCTAGAGCCGCCCTTTAGACCGCGGCTAGGATCACCACCCGAAGGCGCGCCGGGCTTGGCCCTATCTTGAAACAATTCGTCCTCGCCATTTGCCAGCCACCAAGCGAAGGTCGCTACGATTAGGCCAACCACACCGTAAGCGTGAACCCCCCACTGTCCGACTTGCGCGTTCGTTACCCAGTAGGCGAGCCAGATCACAAAAAATATCAGGACGAAACTTGCGAGAATCGCCATCTTGTTCATCGTTAGGCCCAGCTGCATCACACAAGGACCGCCAACAGCGAGAATGGCGGTCGCATAGGCAAGGCGCAGCCCCTGTAGTTCCAGCTCAGGCTGCTCGGTGGTCGGCGTAAAATCCCAAACCCTAGCCACTTCGATCCACACAGCGAAATAGCCGAGGATGAGAATCCCGAGCACGAGCACGACGTAAAAGGTCCATTGGCGACACGGATGCTTCAGCCGGCGACCAATCATCGCCCACGGGTGTTCGCCGCTGCCCTCTACCTCGCTAGAACTCATCCGCCTCCCCCGCGCCAACGCACCGCGCACCACCCGGCGATGTCACTGTTATATCGTCCACAATCTGCAATGCATACTCGACTTTGTCATCCATTTTGCAGATCGCCTTGCAGCTATCCGGAAGCGAGCGCGCCGACACAATGGGCGACCAGATGGTCCTCACCGACCCAAATGAGCAAGTTCGTCATTTCGGCAGCATCTTCCACAAGCGATGTGCGCAGCCACGCGGCCGATCATGACCTCAGCGTAAGCTGCTTATCCTCGCTGCCACGTCGACCCAATCAGGTTCCTCGGTCATGTGGCACCAGGAAAATCGCAGCGCTCCGTCGATGCGATCACCTGGCAAGCCCATAGCGAGCAGCACATGGCTTGGTTCATAGCTCGCAGAGGTGCAAGCCGATCCGTTGGACAGCGCAACCAAGTCTTTCAACACCAGCATCACCGCTTCGGAATCAAGACCGGGGAAGCTGAGGTTTAAGGTGGATGCCAGCCCATCTTCTAGCGAGCCGTTGATTACCGCGCCGAGCGGCAGAAGTGCGTCGAGCAGGTGCTGACGGATCTCTAGACAACGCGCCGCACGCTTGTTCACGTCGCGCGATGCCGCTGCACAGGCGGCGCCGAATGCAGCGATGATCGCAACCGGCAGCGTCCCAGGGCGCAAGCCCCGTTCCTGCCCGCCTCCATAGATGAGCGGCGCTATCGGAATCTTGGTCTCTTTGCGGCGGACGATTAACGCCCCGATCCCTTTGGGAGCGTAGAGCTTGTGGCCCGAAACGCTAATCAGGTGGATGTTTGGATCGGCGAGCGGCGCACTAAGCTTGCCAAAGCTTTGCGCCGCATCGACATGAAAGAACGCACCGCTTCCAGCCAGACCGGCGGCAATCGTCGTAATCGGCTGCAGCGCACCGGTCTCGTTGTTCGCGTGCATGACCGAGACCAACAGCGTGTCGGGTCGCAATGCCGCCAGCACCGCGTCATCGCTGATACGGCCGTGACTGTCGGGCGCGATAATAGTCGCCTCGAACCCGGCGCCAACCAGGGCCTGCACGGGTTCGAGCACCGCTTTGTGCTCGATAGCGGTGGTGACGATGTGTCGCTTGCCCGTGGCCTCGCCGTGCGCGCGCAGGCCCAGAATGGCGAGATTATTGGCTTCGGTCGCGCCACTGGTAAAGATCACCTCGTCGGCGCGAGCACCAGCAAGCGTGGCGACTTGCGCACGCGCGGCTTGCACTGCGCGCTTCGCCTGCGTTCCGAACTCATGGGTACGGCTGCCGGCATTGCCGTATTCAAGATCGGTAAAGCGCAGCAAAGCGGCCCGGGCATCGGGTATGATCGGCGCGGTCGCAGCACAGTCAAAATATGATGTCATTTGCCAAACAAAGTATGTTTCCTGTTTGACAAACAGTGCCACAATCGCGAGTGTCGGTCCAGAGGGAGCGCACGTCGATACTTTCATGGTAGCAGGATTCGAATATGCCTTTCCGGCAATACGAGGCGTCCAGGCCAGCCGCGAATTTTACGTGTCGATGTGCCCGCTCCGGCTGCTGCCGAAACTGTTTCTCTTCAACGAAGACGAGATGGTACCTGAGCTGCGCGCTCAACGCCAGTTGAACAAAGCGCGGCTGCCGGAAATGGCGCGCTACGTTCTCGAAAACCCCGACGATTACGTATTTTCCGCGATCACAGCGTCTGTCGACGCCGATGTTAAGTTTGAGCCGTTCGGCGATGATCCGGAATCGCGAAAGATGGGCGTGCTGCGGATCCCGATGTCAGCGCGATTCGTTTTGAATGATGGTCAACACCGTCGCGCAGCGATCGAGATGGCGATGCGCGAGAACCCGTCGATCGGCGACGAGAGCATCGCGGTCGTATTCTTCCTCGATCAGGGCTTAGCTCGCTGCCAGCAGATGTTCGCTGACCTCAATCGCTATGCGATCCGACCGGCGCGATCGCTTGGCGTGTTATACGACCACCGCGATGACAAGGCGCTGCTTGCCAAGCTGGTTGTCGCGCGCGCGCCGGTGTTCCGCGACGTCGTTGAAATGGAGCGCACCACGCTCGCACCACGATCACGCCGGCTGTTCACGCTGAGCGCAATCTACACTGCTACCGCCGCGCTGCTGCAGAATGTCGAGCTCGAAGAGGCAGAAGAGCGCGCCAAGCTCGCGGCGGAATTCTGGGAAGTGGTCGGCGCACAGCTGCCGCAATGGGCGCAGGTCCAGCAGGCCAAAATCACCGCCGGCGATGTGCGCGAGGATTTTCTGCACAGCCACGGCGTCGTGCTACAGGCGCTTGGTCGAGTCGGGAATAGCCTGCTCCACCACCAGCAAAAGGATTGGAAGAAGCAGCTGAAGAAGATTGAGACAATCGACTGGCGGCGAAACAATGCCGGCTTGTGGGAGGGCCGCGCAATGATCGGCGGGCGCGTATCGAAGGCGCAGCAGAACGTCCTGCTCACCACCAACGCCATCAAGAACCATTTGGGCATCAATCTCACTGCAGAAGAAACCCGTGCCGAGGAAGCCCATCAACTAGGAGAACGCCGCGATGGCTGAACAGCCGCGGCGCAAAAGCGCCTTTAACGAACTCGGTTTCGAGGCGACGATCGCCGCGCTGATCGATGAAATTCAGACCATGTACCGCGCCGACGGCATCCCTTGGGTGGTCGGCTACAGCGGCGGCAAGGACAGCTCTGCGGTACTGCAGCTGATCTGGATGGCGATGGTCGCGCTGCCCGCGGACGAGCGTATCAAGCCAGTTTATGCGATCAGCACCGACACGCTGGTTGAAAATCCGATCGTCGCGACTTGGGTGCAGAACTCTCTCGACAAGATGGGCGATGCCGCCAAGGCTGCTGGTATTCCACTGACGCCGCACCGGCTGACACCGGAAGTGCGTAACAGTTTCTGGGTCAACCTCATCGGCCGCGGCTATCCCGCACCGCGTCCGCGGTTTCGATGGTGCACCGAGCGGCTCAAGATCAATCCGTCAAACAAGTTTATCGGCGAAGTCGTGCGCGCCAATGGCGAGGCGATCATCGTGCTTGGAACGCGCAAGGCGGAAAGCGCGGCGCGCAACCATGTGATGACTCGGCTCGAGGGCAAGCAGGTGCGAGCGAAGCTGTCGCCCAACACCACCTTGCCCAACGCCTATGTCTATAGCCCGATCGCCGACTGGTCGAATGATGATGTGTGGACTTTCCTCATGCAGCGTCGCAACCCCTGGGGTCACAACAACAAGGATCTGCTGACGCTATATCAAGGCGCGTCGGTCGATGGCGAATGTCCGTTGGTGATCGATTCGACCACCCCGAGCTGCGGCGACAGCCGCTTCGGCTGCTGGGTTTGCACGTTGGTCGACCAGGACCGGTCGATGCAGGCCATGATCCAGAACGACACCGACAAGGAGTGGATGCAGCCGCTGCTCGATCTGCGCAACGCGCTGGATGTGCCGGACGACCGGCCGCTTCGCGATTTCCGGCGGATGAGCGGGCATGTCCAACTGTTTAACGACCAGCTGGTGCCGGGACCCTATACGCAAGCGGCGCGACAGAAGTGGCTTGAGGACCTACTCGCCGCACAGCTGCATGTGCAGATCCATGGCCCTGAGGAAATGGCTGGTCTCCAACTAATCACGCTCCCGGAACTTGAGGAAATCCGCCGGATCTGGGTAGTAGAGAAGCATGAAATCGAAGATAGTCTTCCCAAGCTCTATGAGCGAGTAATGGACAAACCGTATCCGGGTGGGCGGCTCGACGACGGCATGAGCTTCAATGCCGAGGATATCGAGCTCCTGAAGGAAATCAGCGGCGACACCCTCCACTTCGAGCTCACGCGGCAATTGCTCTCAATCGAGCGCAAGCACCGCGTGATGGCCCGCCGCGCTGGCGTGTTCGGCGAGCTCGAACGTGCCATTGAGCGCGGATTCTATGAGGATGAGGCTGACGCCACTGATCGCGCACGCACGCGCCAACAAGCAAAACAGGACGCGGCTAATCAGGCGGCGGACATCGCATGATTATCGACCAGCTCACTTTGCATGATTTTGGCCAATATGGTGGCCGGGTGGTTGTCGACCTGACACCGCCTTCGCCGGAGCAGCCGATCATCTTGTTTGGTGGCCTCAACGGCGCGGGCAAGACCACTTTACTCGACGCAATTCAGCTGTGCCTGTACGGCCAGCTTGCGCGACCGTCCCGGCGCGAGGGCATGAGCTACGAGCAATATCTCGAGGGCTCGATCCACCGGGGTAACGGCGCGACGAGCGCCATGATCGAACTACGCTTTCGCCACATGTCGCATGGCGAGGAGCAAATTTATCACGTCAAGCGAAGCTGGCGGCGGACGCCCAAGACCTGCAAGGATCAGCTTGAGGTGATCCGCAATCATCGCTTCGATGCGATGGCGACCGACCATTGGGCTGAACAGGTGGAGGAGTTCCTGCCTTCCCGCATAGCCCACCTCTTCCTGTTCGATGGCGAGCAGATCGAGGCCTATGCCGACCCGCGCAGCTCGGCGGGACTAATCGAAACCGCGGTCTACAATTTGCTGGGGCTCGACCTCGTCGAGAAGCTCGGCTCAGACCTGTCGGTGATCGAACGCCGACGGCGTATGGAAGTGCGGCCGCAGGAAGAGCAGGACCAACTCAAAGTGCTCGAGCTACGGCGTGAGGAATTGCGCGAGCGCATCGACATCGTCCATGCTGCGCATGCCAAGCGTGAAGCCGACCTCACTCGCATGCAAGATTTGCGAGCCCGACTAGAGGAGCGCTTTCGAAAAGAGGGCGGCCATCTCTATGAACGGCGAGGCGAACTCGAACGGACACTCTCGACCGCCGAAGCGCATTTTCGTTCGACTGAGCGTACGCTGCGCGATGCCGCCGCTGGGGCGTCGCCACTTTTGCTGGTGGGGCCATTGCTGCAACGGACCGCCCAACAAAGCCGCGTGGAGACTGCTTCGGCGCAAGCGCTCGCGACCGATCAATTGCTGTCGAAGCGTGACGCCGAGATCATTGAAGCGATTACTAAACAGAAACCGAGCTCATCTGTGCTCAAAGCGTTGTCGGATTTTCTACGCGAAGACCGTGCCAGTCGCCGCAATGCAGTCGAATTGCCGCGTCTGGGCATGAGCGATCTTGGTCGCGATCGTCTGCGCGAGCTGACTGAAGCAGAACTGAACACCGCGCGTGCAATGCTCCCGTCGCTGCTGGATGACCAGCACAGGGCGTGGATCGCGCTCGAGGATGCGCGCAACCAGGTCGCAGCGGTGCCGACCGCCGAAGCGTTGACTGCATTGTCATCTGAGCGCGATGATTTGATCACCCGCGCGGCGGTTCTGCAGACGGAGCAAAAGGCCGAAGGCGAGCAGCTCGACCGGTTGCGACGCGACCTTGAGCGCGCCCAAGCCGAAATTTCGCGCTTCACCGCCGATGACAAGGAAGCTCAGCTCGCGCAGGACGACCGCGCCCGCGTGCTGTTGCATGTGAGCAAGGTGCGCGAGACGCTCGACAAGTTTCGCGATGCGGTAATCCGCCGCCATCTGGCGCGTATCGAGGCGCTCGTTCTTGACAGCTTCCAGCAACTGCTGCGTAAAAAGACGCTAGTCGCCAACCTGCGGATCGACCCGGAAACTTTCCATTTAGCGCTGACGGGCCGCGACGGTAACCCCTTGCCGCCCGATCGCTTATCGGCAGGCGAACGTCAGCTACTCGCGACTTCGGTTCTTTGGGGCCTGGCGCGCGCATCGGGCCGGCCGCTGCCCACGGTGATCGACACGCCGCTTGGCCGGCTAGACAGCTCGCATCGCCGACGCCTGGTCACCCATTATTTTCCGCTGGCCAGCCATCAGGTGATCTTGCTGTCGACCGACGAGGAAATCGCCGGCGGTTATTTCGAAGCGCTTAAGCCATTCGTCGGCCGCGCATACCATCTACAGTTCGATGAAGAACGCGGGACGACCAGTGTTGAGCCCGGCTATTTCAGCGAAGTGAACGCCACTAGCGAGTCTATACATGTCAGTTAGGTCGATCCGCTTTTCACAGACAGCACGAGATCAACTCGCTCGTCTGAAGCGACATACCGGGATCGAACATATGAATGTTCTGGCGCGCTGGGCGCTTTGCACTTCGCTCGCCGAGGCGATCCCTCCCCCGCCTGCGAAGATCCCGGCCGATAGCAATCTCGAAATGACCTGGGATGTGTTCGGGGGCCGCTACGCCGATATCCTGCTTGCCCTGGTCAAGCAGCGTTGCTTCGAAGACGGTCTGGGCGATGATGATGAGCTGATCGGCCAGCAGCTGCGCCTTCATGTCCATCGCGGGCTGTCCTACCTCGCCGGTGATCGCAAGCTTCGCAGCATTGCCGACCTGATCCACCGGGCTGACCGCGCAGCCTGAGCGATGGAGGTCGCCCGCGACCGCACTGCCCTCAGCCGTCAAGCGCTTTCACGTCCGTGGCGTTTGGCGATTGCAGATGGCCTCGTCCGGGAGGACGCAAGCCTTTTCGATTATGGTTGTGGAAAAGGTGATGATCTTCGGTTGCTCACGGCACAAGGCCTGGTCGTCAATGGCTGGGATCCCAATCACCGGCCCGACACTGAGCTACGCCCTTCCGCGGTAGTAAATCTCGGCTATGTCATTAATGTCATCGAAGCCCCGGCCGAGCGTGCGGAGACGCTGCAATCCGCCTGGAAACTTGCCGGCCGACTGCTGATCGTTGCGGCGCGGATGACCGGGGAAGAGCGTGACCTCGCGCAGCGCACGCCGCTCGCCGACGGCATCCTAACCAGCCGGAACACCTTCCAGAAATTCTATGAGCAGCAGGAGCTCAAACACTGGATTGAGAAGGTGCTGGGCGCTGAGGCAATCGCTGCAGGTCCCGGAATTTTCTATGTCTTTCGCGATGCTGATGCTGGTGAAGCCTATCGCAGCGCTAAGACGCGCCGACGGATTGCGGCGCCATCGCTCACTCTGTCGGAACAGCGCTGCCGCGAGCATCCCGCCTTGGTCGATGGGCTGATCCGCTTCTATACCGAGCGCGCGCGGCTGCCCGAGCCCGACGAGCTCGCCGAAAGCGAAGTGATCGCCAGCGTGTTCGGAAGCATCAAACGCGCCTTTCAGGCAATCCTGCGGACCAATGCGGAGGTCGATTGGGGTCCGATCATCGCAGCCCGGCGCGAGGATCTGCTCCTTTATCTGGCGCTCAGTCGATTTGAGCGCGGGATGCGCTGGTCCAAACTAAGCGAACCGCTCCAGCGCGATGTACGTGCATTGTTTGGCACCTATGCCGCCGCACAGCGTCAGGCCGAGGCGCTGCTGTTGCAGCTCGGCCAGCCCGGCGCGGTCGATGCAGCGGTCAGCGCGGCCACGGTCGGCAAGACGACGCCGACAGCGATTTATGTCCACCTCTCGGCGCTCGAACAATTGCCGCTCTTGCTGCGCGCCTTTGCCGGCTGCGGGCATGGCTATTTAGGGGCGGTCGAAGGCGCGACGCTGATCAAACTCTACCGGCGTGAGCCGAAATTATCTTACCTCGCCTATCCCGATTTCGACCGCGACCCGCACCCCGCACTCGACTTCTCATTTAACATCGACCTGCGCGAGCTGCGCCTCAAGCGGCGCTGGTTCAAAGGCCAACCGAATCCGCCTGTGCTTCACCGCAAAGAGTGTTTTGTGGCGGAAGGCTATCCGCGCCGCGCCACGTTCGCCCGGCTAACCAAGGCTGAGGAAGCAGCGGGATTACTCGAGGCTACCGACCGGATCGGGCTGCGGCGTGGATGGGAGGCCGTGCTCAACGAGAACGGTTTCACGCTCGCAGGCCACCGGCTGATTCGCGTTCCTCAAGCCGGGGTGAGTGCGTCGCCGACTAAGGCGACATAATCGCGTAGAAACTCTTCGATCGAATAGGGTTTGGTGTCGCGCTTTTGCGAAAGATATTCAAAGCCGCCACTGGCATAGGCGTTCATCCGCTTCATGCCGTGCTCTGTCAGATGGTTGTTGCCGTTGCTTGCATCGACAATGTCTTTGAACAGCCCGCGGACCGAGGATTTTTCGGTGACGTCGATGCCCTTATATTTCATTTCTGCTATCACCAGCAGGCCGATCAACAGAGTGCTCGCCGACTTATAATCGTCGATGAAATAGTCGATAAACTCCTTCGAACCCGCTCCGGTGATGTGAGTTTCGCTAGACCGACCGCTGGCGAAGCCTGCCATCAAGCAGAAATAGTAGAGATCGAATTTCGAGCGGATGTGCTGGGTTTTCTCGATCTCCGAGAGCCAGGCTTCAGCGTCAGTGCGTAGTCGGAACATCGCCATTGATCAGGCCTCCTGCTCGTCTTTGAGGCCGAAGCTCATGAAATAGTCGCGGTCCTCGACCAAGACCGCGCTGTCAGTCTGGACGACGCCGGTGGCAGGCAAGCCGGGAAGCAACCGCGCGGTGCCCTCGGTCTTGCGGAACATCGTCAGATATTTGACCGTCCCGGCAGCCTTTTCTAGCGGCAAGACGAAGCCCGGCCGCTCGGTATTGATCGTGAAGCCCACAAATTGCGTGCACAGCGAGGGGATAAGTGCTGCGATATTCTCGCGGACGTCGCCATCGATCGGGTTGGCCGGGCTATCGACGACCAAGGGGAAGTTGTTGTTGCCGCGGTTGAGCACGCTCATCAGGAAAGTGTAGCCGACCGACAAGGTTTGCCCGACGCTCGCGCCCTCCTGGTCGGCCAGTCTCAGGGAGCGATCGATCTTCGAGATTTCGAGCGGATCGTTGATCAGAATGCCCTTGATGCGCTGATTGGCCTCGACCACGAGCTCGTCGCGAATTTGGCCGCGCGCAATGGCGGCGGCGCGGGCCAGGATGTCCTTTAGAATGTCGGTCTGCTTCCGCAGCGTGACGGTCTCGGTAATCTCGGCGATCTTCGCGCTCACTTCCTTGAGCTTGCGCTCGATGAGCTTGAGCGAGAAGATCGTCTTGTCGTCGGGATGACCTTCACTTGCGATTGAATCGATCACCGCCCGAAATTCCGCATGCTTGCCCTTGTGCTCGTCGAGCGCAGCTTCCCAAGCCTTCAGCTGCTCGTCGCCTTCATCGATGAGCTGCTGTTTCAAGGTACGGACAAGCTGTTCAGACTTGTGCTGGGCACGGCGAGCGACACCGAGGGCACGTAGCTGCACCGCAAGCTTTTCGTTGGGCGCGTCCTCGCCCTGGCTTGCGGTGAACTTGTCGATATCTGATTTGAGCGCATTGATCGTGCCGGACTCATCGGCATCAAGATAGCGCTTGGAGCGGATGATGATTTCGTGCCGCGCCCCCGGCGTCATGTCGCGCCCGCAAATGCATTCTGATTCGTTGATCAGCTCTTCGAAGAACTGCGCCGATGTATTCTCCGGTAGCCGCAGCAGGTCGAGATTTTCCTTCAGCTCAACGAGCGAAGAGCCGAACGCGGCATTCATCGCCAGCGGCATGCGGATTGCAGTCATCGCGGCACTGGTGGCAGCCAACAGATCGCGCTCCGCTTCGCCCAACGCAGTGAGCGCAGACGCGTGCTCGGCCTGTGTGGATTTCATGCTAGCGAGGCGCTGGTTGATCTTCGCTTCTAGGTCGGCAATCTCCTTCGCGTGGATGCCGATCTCGCGCGAAGCATGCGAGTCCATCTTCTGCAGTTCGTCGCGACGCTTGGTTAGCGTCATTTGCTCGTTGAGATAGCGCTGCAGGCCGCTGTCGGTCTTTGGCCCGCTGTCTTTCGAGCGCCGGTCCCATTCGTCCTCGGCGAACTGCGACACTTCACCCAAAAGATAAAGCTGGCAGAGCGCATCAATTGCGCGGTCCGCCTCGGCCTTTTTGGGATCGAACAGCTCATCCGCAAACTCGCCATCGAAGATGAAAAGGCGCAGGAATTCGGGAGAGAGAAACTGGTGAACTTCGGGCGAGGGTGCCCAGCCTGTGACGATGCCGCCGCTGCCGACATTGGTGGTGCGGTAGCGCGCGGTCCCATTCTCGAAGTCGAGTGTGAGCTCGAAGGTCAGCGGCCTGCCGTTGACGAGCAGCTTGACGATGAACTGGCCTTCGGCTCGCGTGTCGAGCCGGCGCCGAAGGCGCCGAACCTGGTCTGGCGTCCAGCTGGCGGCTTCATTGCTGAGCGTCGCCTTGATCAGCTCAAGGGTGGTCGTCTTGCCGGTGCCGTTGGGCATCTGGATGAGCGCGACCTTGGCGGGCTCGCCATTACCGTCGAGCAAATCGATTTCGATGTCGGGGGTGCGCAGGCCGCGGCTGGACCAGCCGGCAAGATCAATCCGCATTGCCGGCCCCCGGCAGCAAGACCGCTTGGCGCACAGCGTCATAGAATTGGCCGCGCGCGTCCCGGCTCAGTTCGCTGTCGCTCATATGGGTCAGCCAGGCAAGCAGGCGATTGGCGACCGCGTCGGGTTGCCCGGCCTCATTGGCCGCAGCTTTGAGCGCGCCGGCAAGCGCGGGGTCAAGCGCCATCGTTAGGTTCCCTTCTGGTCATGGCAAGGTCGGTCAGCCAAGTGCTACGCTCTTGGTCGGCATTGAGAAAGGTGTCGCCGGGCGCGGCTGGGCGGACAAAGTCGATCACAAGCGCCCGCTTGCCGGGATCGTCCGGATCGGTCCGCAGCACCCGGCCAATCCGCTGGATCGTCTCAAGCTTGGCGCGCGCCGAAGCAAAGAGAACGACGGTCGACAGTGAGCGGATGTCGATACCCTGGCTGATGCGGTGGCAGGTGATCAGACTGTCAATCTCGCCATCGGCGAAGCTAACCAGATGAGCACGGTCATCATCGGCATAATAAGTCCGGTAACGATGCGTGTAGCGATCGATAATGGTTAGAATTTGCGCGCCATATTCCTTGGTTTCGACGAACAAGATCGCGCGGTTCAGCCATTCCGGATGATCGCGGAGATGATCGGCGAACACCGACGGCTTCATCTCGGCGGTTTTGTAGATCTTGGCGATTTCAGTCCACAATTCCTCGTCGCGCATGGGATTACCCTCATGCGCGCGCGCAGCCTTTTTGGCATAGACGGCCGACAAACGATCGCGGTCGCCGTCGGTCAGGTCGTAGGGCAGCGGTAGATAGTCGAATTCGCTTAAGACCCCGCGCCGGATCGCCGCCTCGAGCGGAAACTCAAACAGGGTCCGTCCCAGCGCGGACTGGATGAAGGCGTTGCCAACGGCGTCATAGGCGCGGTCCGGCGTGGCGCTAAGGCCCAGTTTCCAGGTGAACGCGTCATGCGCGGTGGCGAGATTGCGCACGAGCGACGGCGTGCCAAGGCCATGCACTTCGTCATGAACGATGAGCATTTTCGCCTTTGCCTTGTCAGGCAGCCGCGAGAGGATCTTGTGGAGCTGCTCGCGTGAGACGACGAGAAGCGCATTATCCGGGTCGAGCGCGAATTCGCCGAGTTCATGATGGCGCTCGAAATGCTTGTAGACCAGCCAGGACGGCTTTTGCCGCAGAGCCCAGCCATCGAGCTCGGCGGCCCATTGGTCTAGCAGGTCGGTACCATCCATGGTGACAATCGCGCTGTCGATCTGTCCCTCGGCAATGAGCCGGTCGAGGATCTTGATCGCGGTGCGGGTTTTGCCCGTGCCGGTCGCCATTTCGAGAATCCCGGCGCGCGCTGCCATGAAAGCTGCCACCGCGTCATCCTGGTGCCGCCAACGTGGATCCGGCGCGCTCGGTGCCGCTTTGTCGGTCGGCGACGGTTGATCGCGCAGACGCCGCGGCGCTCGTGCACGCAACCTGTCCAACACCTCACCTTTGGGCGCGAGCACACTTAGGCCTTCCGCGAGTCCGTCCCAGGCTTCCTCAAACTGCTCGCATTTGACTGCCACACGCTCTGTCTCTCCCGCAAGCCAGCTTCGATAGACATCGATCGACTCATAGTTGCGGCGATGCCCACCGAGTGTTTCATTGGCCGATCCGGTAAAGGCGACCGTTCGGTTCTCAGGAAAGTCGAAAATGCCGATCTTCTCATGAAAGATGCCGGGATCGTCGACGTGTTCGGCAAACGCGAAGCGCAGCTCAAGCCGCTCGTTGGCGACCAGCCAGGCGAAAATCTGGGCACGTAGGCCGATATCCGAAGGAGTTTCGATCAGCGCGACAATTGCTTCGAGCACTTTCTCGACGACCATGGCGCGATAGGCGTCGCGCTGTGCTGCAGACCCTAGACCGCGCAGCGTATCGCGGTCCTGTTCGGACAGTTCTGGCGACGCGATCAGCTGAATCTTGAGGCCATCCTCGAGCGCAAGCCGGGGCAATGCGTCGGTCCAGCTCAGCAATGCTGATGTCGAGAAATAGCCGACCGCACGCCGATAGCGGCTCGCCTCGCGCATGCACGGTTGAAAGAATGCCGCGGACAGATCGTCACGGCCACTGCGATAGTGGCCCTTGAGCTGGTCGATTGTGCTCATGATGCCCGGTAAGCCTCGCTCATTCGTCGAGCAGCCATTCGGCGGTCGCGTCCCGGCGGGCAACTTCTGCGGTGCGGCGATGTTCGCGCATCAGGCGGGCGAACAAATCGTCGTCCTCCTCGTCTTCAGCAGCGCTCACCGTCTCAATGGTATGAGCGGAGGCTTCGCCAAACAGAGCGGCGATGCGATCCGGAGTTGCCCAGCCAAGCACGGACAGTCCTGCTGCCATAGCCTCGGACCGCAATGTCTGGCCCAGCGCACTCTCCCAATCCAGGTTGCCGGTTTGCATGCGCAGCTGCGCAAGGTCGTCAGCCAGAACTTGGGCACGGTCGGTCGCCGGGTGGGCTAAGAGCGGCAGTTCACCCTCCTGCCCCTCCGGCAGGGTGACGCAATCCAGCGCGAGCATAAGCGCCAGCAGCCCTTGCCCGCCGGCCGCATCGAGCCGGCGACCCATCATGCGATTGATCGCGAGCCAATTGAGATCACCGCGCTCGCGGGCGATTCGACATGCGGCCAAAAGCCGGTCCAAGCCTGGTCGCGGCTCGGGGTCCGGAATCTTGCCGGACACAATAATCTCGAAACGACCTTGGAGCGCGCGAAGGCGGCGCCAGTCAGCTCGGACCGTCTCGGCCACTGGCCAGAGATCGATCGACGCAATCGCCAATAGCGAGTGATAGAGTTGTGCGGGCGCATCGAACCGTGCCCAGGTGCACAAGCGATATTCGGCAGCCGGCGTCCACAGACGATAGGTCCCCCATGGCTCGCCAGCCTTGCGGGCGAAAGCATATGCTCGCGCCTGCGGCTCATTGAGTAGATAAGGCAAGTCTGCTGCCAACAGCGACGCCTCGTCCAGCCGATGGTCGTGAAGCGCGAACACGCCGGGGAGAACGCGGAGGAACAGGTCGGGTCGGCTGACCATCACTGGGGCGACACTGTTCCGCGACCGGCCGGGCTCGAGAATGGAATCTGCGTCTCGGTAAAGCTCGACAACTGGCGTCGGGCCCCGGCTGTGAAGTGCATCCAGCAAAGATCCAGCGATCGTAAGCGGGTCGATTGGTTCGGCAGGCCGCGGCACAGCCAGCGCCTGGGGCAACGGGTGATCTTTCGGGCCGTTGCCCACGGCCAGCCAAAGGCCGTCCTCGACCTCCAAGAAGAGATGCGGCGCGATGTCCATGACGATGTCGAAGTCGCGCAGCGAGCACGGATCATCGTCGAAGGCCGCGGTATAGGCGTCTTCCAGTTCGTATAGCGACATCGACCCGCCATGCGCGCACAGCAGGCGGTGGAGCCGGGTCATCCTGCGCAAGCGAGCACGAGGACGCTGGAGGAGTAGATAGCCGTCCGCCACCGCGAGTTCGGTCTCGACACAAACCGCGGCCGCAATCACCGTCGCGCCGTGGTCAAGCGCAAGATCGTCGAGAGCGATTGGCAGTGGGCGTTCAGCGGCAATCCGGCGTAGTTCGGCGCCGAGAGCCGACACTGCTTCGGCATCACAACAATTGGCGACGAAGCCGAACCGCATCGCGACGCTAGTCTGGGAAAGCCATTCGCCGAGACTCAATCCAGCAATATCGAGCGCAAGCGACAATTGCGCCGGCAGCTCGCGACGGATTTGATAGCTGTCATGCGCCGGCAGGAACGGCACGGCACGCTCGTCCCAAAAATGTTCGGAAGCCTTGGCGAGCAGGGCCCGGAGCGGCGTGCCGTCGAGCTTGGCCGAGAGCTTGCGCAGCGCTTTGGCCTCAATTTGCCGGATGCGCTCACGCGTGACCGAATAAGTCGCGCTGATTTCCTCGAGCGTCTCGACGTCAGCACCATCGAAACCATAGCGGCGGTGCAGAACCGAGACTTCGCGCGCCTCTAGCACCGGCATGGCCCAATCAAGGAGTCCGGCGAGATCGGTGTCGCGTGGTGGACAGGCGGCAATCACATCGAGGATGCGATTTGCCAGTTCAAGGCGCCGAGCCTCAGGGGTTCCAAATAGATAGGCGCAATCGTCAAGCAGGATCGCCGGGTCTGAGCAACTCTTGACCAAAGTGCGCACGACCTCGCCTTGGACAAGCGCTTCGAGCTCAACTAGTGACTTGCGTCCGAAATTTTGCTTCTGCAGCAGCTCTGCGCGGGATGCTGCGCCACCGACGAGCAGTTCAGTGAGCGGATTGTCGACGAGGATCGTGCCATTGAGTGCATTGCCTAATCGCACCGAGACGACCTGACCGCGCATCGCATCAGCATAGGTAAGGCCAGCCAGTTTTCCGAGCAGCGTGTCGAGGCGCATCGGATCCTCGCCGTGGCCGCACACAAATCCAGACTCTTGTCGGCAGTCGCGCGGTGCGAGCGAAGCGTCGGCGAGAAAGGAGGAGATAAGCGCTTCAAGTTCAGTGGCGGTCCCTTTACCGAACGCCCACAGTGCCGTCATGAACGTCGCTCGGGCGCTGGGTCCGGCGTCGATATAATCGCCGACCGTAATGCACGGCATCACACCTTCGAGCACACCGCGCTCGATCGTATTGCGCAGTCGCACTGAGACGTCGTGTTGCGCGACTAGTTGTTCGATTGACATGGCGCGAGCCGCCGCGACCGCTTCGGCATTGGCCGCCGAGTCAGCAAGGTCGATATGGTCAATTTCGGCTGCGCGCTGCTCCATTAGGCCGCTTGATCCGTTGCCAGCTGTTTTCCTGCGAACTCCTTGTAAGCGCGCGCGAGATAGAAGATGCGCGGAGGACGTCCTTTGCCGCGCCCACCGGCATGATTGACGACGATCGCATCGACGTCCGCTTCGAGCATCGCGATCGTGAACAAATCAGCAGAGGCGGGATTGAGCGCCAAATCGGAATGGCCTTGCTCTTCGAGATAGGCGTTGAACGCCTGGATTTTCGGTGCGGCGATCGCTGGGCTCAGGGCATCATCGCCCAGTCGCGCACGGATCCTGTCGATCGATACGAGATCGAGCGCAATCGCCTCGTCAAATGCCAGCCCAGCGTTCACCGACAAGTCGGCGTCCGGGAAATAAGGCCGCATCCGCGCGACGAAATCATGCACGTCGGCAAAGTCACCGGTTTGCACCGCCATCCGAGCAATATTCGCCGCAAGCAACCGGGTAATGGCGGCGTCGCCCGCGCGGGTCAGATGCCCTAGCGCCTCGAGCAGCCCACGTTCAGCGTCGCTCGGCCCTTCGCCCTCAGGCTTGTAGCCGATGTCGTGTTCGATCTCGTTCCAAACATGCGCCATCATTGAGCAGATCTGTATCTCGCAGCTTGCACCGCGCAGATTCTCGTAATTTCCGACCAGGTCATTCTCCGGCAGATGCACCTGGCAGTGCGTCGCACGGTAAAATTGTCCGGCCGCCGGCTTGAGCTTATCCTTGGGATCGATCTCGATCGCGCCACCATCTGCTCCGCAAAATAGGAGAGCAACGGCTTCCGCGACCCGCGCCTCGTCCTCTGGACGGTAGGTTGCGATACGCACTCCAGCGAAGTCCCCTATCTGCGCAAACACGTCGTCCACCGAAGCGAAATTTTTGTCGAGCCGGCGGGAGAATCGGCGAAGCTTGCCCTCAAAGCTTTTAACGGTCTTCGTGCGAGAGGTGACCTGCGCTCGGATAGCATTATCTTCAACTACTGCGCCGCGGCAAAGGTCGGCCACGCGGCTCGCGAGTTTGATATAGCGGTCGCGTTCACGATCATATCGCGCAACGGCTTCGACAATCACGGATTCGCTAATTGGCACACTCGTCCCCCTGGATCGATAAAGTGCCGATTCTTCGCGGACATGTCGACACCGTTGTCCTTCTATCTCAAAGACCAATGGGAAAAGGTTAGCAGCGTGAGGCTCTTTTAATATGCGCGCGCGCGCTTTGGACCGATCTATCGAGCCAGTGCGCGCTTGTGGCGCTCGGTTGAGCTGATTTCCTCGATCAGGAAGCAATGCGCCGGAGGTGTCACAAGCAAATCCGCTTCCAATTTGTTGCAATCGAGCCAGTCCATTACTTGGCGGCGCAGGATGACCGCACCGTGTCGCTCTTGGTAGCGAGATATCTCGGGGTTGGCACCGACGGTGATAATTCTGAATGCAAGCGGCCATGCGCCCAGCGCAGGCTCCCAAACACCGGCCAGATAGAAGAAATTGCCATCATTCAGCGTGACGCGATAGTTCTTCGACGTAACCTTCATTCGAAATTCTGAGGCCGGGATCAGGCATCGGTGCGAAGGGAAAGTTTTTCCTTCTGATCGCACAAAGCGATACTCGATCCCGTTGCTAAACCTGGGGTTAGTCCCCCAGTGCGCGTTGACGAGTTCCTTCTTGCCCGAGCCATCGGGTTTGTATCGAATGATCTAGCGAAGGGTGCCCTCCGCCGCATCCGAGTCGAACGGGGTTGCGGTGGCGCTCATTATGAGAACATAAATAGAACATAATCGAGGCGCAAGTTCAGGATCGAGACCCCGCCGATGTGCAACGATTATCGGCTTGAAGTGGAGTTCGCCTCCATAATGGAGGATTTCGACGATCTCGAGATCAACATCGAGACGCCTGAAGGCGCGCTCGACGACAATCCGCGCGCTGACATCCGGATTACCGAAACGGCACCGATAGTGCGTGCAGTCGAGCGACCACCGGGTAACTACCGTGCCGTAGGCGAACTCGTGAACCGCCGCTGGAGTCGGCCGGGCAAGAAGGGTCCGATCTATAATCTGCGCAGCGAGGGGTTCGGCGGGAAGCCGCCCAATCTCAGCATCAACCGCTGCCTCGTGCTATGCGATGGCTTCTACGAGTTCACTGATCCCCCTGCGCCGCGCCCGAAGGACAAATGGCTCGACAAATGGCTGTTCGAAATGAAGGATCATCGCTGGTTCTGCATGACTGGAATCTGGCAGCACGACGCAAAGGTCGGGGAAGCCTTCTCGCTCTTAACCATGGACACCGGCGACGACATCAAGCCCTACCATCATCGCCAGATAATTCCGCTCGCACGCGATCAATGGGCGGACTGGCTCAATCCCGACGTGCCTGCCGAGGGCAACCTCATATATCTTCCCGCCGGGATGCTCCAGGTGACGCAGGTGTATCCGCCGCTGACGCCGGGGCCTGATCAGGCGACGTTCGCGCTCTGATCGCCGCCCCTAATGCCGACTACCGCAACCAACTTGACGGCGAGCATGACTCAGAGGAACATAAAGCGAACATCTGAGTCGTATGCTGATCCATGTCTCTACCTTTGTCCTTGCCCGATCGGCCCTCGGCCGAGCAACTGGCGTCACTTCGCGCCGAGCTTTCACGCGCCAACGAGACGCGTGGGCCTGCCTTGCCGTTCGGTATCGGGGCGATGGACGATCGGCTCGCCGACCATGGTCTTGATGGAACTGGGCTGCACGAAATCGCGGCGGCGACCGCCAGCCTCAACGACGACGCAGCCGCTACGCTGTTCGCTGCGGGCATAGCTGCCCGGTTTGCGAACAGTCATGGCCGGACAGTGCTCTGGGCTCTCTCTCAGTTCGACCTTTATGCGCCGGGGATTGAGCAGGTCGGGCTTGGCCCCAACTGCATCCTGTACGCGCACGGCAGCAAGGACTCCCAGGTACTGGCGATGGCGGAAGATGGCCTTCGCGACGGCTCGCTCGCCTGTGTAATCGCCGAGGTTAAGGCGGCGGACATGACCGCTACCCGGCGGCTTCAGCTTGCGGCATCGGATGTGCTCCGCAGAAACCCGCTCGGCATCTATGTCGATGCGATCGACTGGAGCCGCGAACTGGACACGGCGCCAACGTCAACAGCCGCCCGAGCGCCGACCGTCAGAGTGCCGCTTGATCCCAGTCTTGGTGCGCAACCGTCCAACCTCCAGGAGACCAATCCATGAAACTGGTCATGCTGCCGGCAATTGCCGGCTGGGGCCTGGCGTGCGCTACAGTCGCGCACGGCCAATCCTCCCATCCCTCGCTCAAGACCGTGCAGTCCGCCACGCGAAACGCAACGGTCGCGCCGTCTGCGACCGGCTTCGTGAACGGGACGCAGGTCTATCCTTATAACGAGGGCACGATCTTCCTGGGGTTTGCTGCACCCGGACTGGTCACCGACATCGTGCTCCAGCCAGGAGAAACCCTGGTCGCCGTTGCGAGCGGGGATACGGCCCGATGGGTGATCGGCGATACGATGAGCGGCCTGGGCGAGCGCAAGCAGACGCATGTGCTGGTGAAGCCCTTCTCGGCAGGCCTGCTGACCAACCTCGTCATCACGACCGACCGCCGCGCCTATCATGTCAGGCTGGTCAGCACCGCCAGCACCGCACTGTCGGCAATTCGCTGGACCTATCCGCAGGACGAACTGTTGGCCCTCAGGCACAAGGCCGACGTGGCGCAGGCCGCCGCACCGGTCGCCACCGGCCTTTCGATCGAGCAGTTGCATTTCAACTATACGATCAGCGGTGACAAGCCGGCATGGCGACCATTGCGGACGTTCGACGACGGGTCGAAGACCTATGTCGAGTTTCCGGCGTCGCTTGGCGTTGGCGAGGCACCACCGCTCTTCCTGATCGGGGCCGATGGCAAGGCCGAGTTGGTCAATTATCGGCTGCGCGACCGCTTCTATGTCGTCGATCGGATCTTCGATGCGGCCGAACTGCGGCTCGGGCTGAAGAAACAGCAGGTGGTTCGCATCGACCGGGTCGCGCCCACAACCAAGCGGAGGGGCGCATGACCGAGGCG
This sequence comes from Sphingobium sp. ZW T5_29, assembly GCF_044987515.1. NCBI lineage: Bacteria > Pseudomonadati > Pseudomonadota > Alphaproteobacteria > Sphingomonadales > Sphingobiaceae > Sphingobium > Sphingobium sp. ZW T5_29. The sequence continues at coordinate 28,181 of NZ_JBJDRM010000002.1, read as the reverse complement.
GCTGCCACCGGTCGGCCGGCTCCCATACCCAAGGTCGATCCAGAGACGCTGAATCTTCGCGCCAGTCCCGCACGGGCGATCCGCTTCCGACGCGGCGCAATCATCGGCATAGCCGCCGTCGGCTCGGCCAGCCTGGTGGGTATCGCCTGGATGGCATTGAAGCCACAGGTGTTCCGACAGGTCGCACAGGAAAGCGAGCTGTCGCAGCCGATGGCGAAGCCCGCCTCCGACGCGCTGTCGGGGCTGCCGTCAACCTACGGAGATGCGCCGAAGCTCGGCCCGCCCCTGCCTGGCGATCTGGGGCGTCCGATCCTGCGCGCCCAGGAACGGACCGAAGCGGTCATCGCGCCCACACAGGTCGATACGACGGCGGCGCGACAACAGCGGCTCGCCGACATCAAGGCGGCGCGGGAGTCTGGTCTCATGGCGCAGACCACGACCGGCCGCAGTGCCGCGATGCCGGCCTCGCCTGACGCGACCGTAGCCATGTCCGGTGCCCCAGCCACCAATCCCATTGCCGCCGGCACGCGCAAGGAGCAATTCGCCTCGACGCGGGATGCAGATGGCGACGTGAATTCCGGCGGGCTGGTCGTGCCAATATCGCCCCACAGCGTGCTGGCGGGCAGCGTGATCGCAGCGAGCCTCATCACTGGGCTCAACTCCGACCTGCCGGGGATGGTGACGGCGCAGGTGACGCAAAACGTCTACGACACGGTGGCGGGCAACAGCCTGCTCATACCGCAGGGCGCCCGCCTCATCGGCAAATATGACAGTGTGGTCGCATTTGGGCAGCGGCGGGCCCTGGTGATTTGGCAAAGGCTCATCCTGCCTGATGGCAGCTCGCTCAGGCTCGACAATATGCCGGCGACCGACACATCGGGTTATGCCGGGCTGGCCGACAAGGTCGACTTCCACACTTGGACGCTGCTCAAGGGCGTGGGCGTGGCCACCATGCTCGGCGTCGGCTCGGAACTGTCGATTTCAGGCGAGAGCGACCTCGTGCAGGCGATCCGGGCATCGGCCCAGTCGAACACCGCGCGCGCTGGCGACCAGATCACGCAGCGCAATCTCGACATCCAGCCGACAGTCACGATCCGGCCCGGTGCGCCCGTTCGCGTGCTGGTGACCCGCGACCTCATTCTCGCGCCCTGGCGGGGATCGAAAGGAGAATGACATGGCAGAATTGAAACTGGGCAAGCTGCCGGACAGGACGCCGGTCAAGCTGGCGATAACGATCACCCCGGACTTGCAGAATGCCCTTCGTGACTATGCCGCCATCTATGCGCAGACCTACGGAACCGAGGAACCCATCGCGGAACTGGTTCCCGCGATGCTGGCGGCTTTCCTTGAGACGGATCGAAACTTTGTCCGGGCGCGTGAGGCTGTCCAGAAGAACAGAGCATGAGCGAAGGGTCGGATGAGGCCCTGAGCCCCCTTACGGTTCGCGTGGCCACCGCTGTACGCATTACTGGACTCAGCCGATCTCGCATCTACGAGTTGATCCAGGCTGGTGACATCGAGATCGTGAAGGTGGGGCGAGCGACCTTGGTGCGGTATGAGAGTCTGCGGCGGCTGACCGCAAGTTGACGCCTCCTTTCATACGTGAACTTTTAGTTGAGGTGCAGGATTTTGCCTTCCATCTTACGGGCAATCGAACCCGCCAGGCCACTGCCCGAGAGGACATGCACACGTGGCGGGTCTTTTGTTTTCGGCGCTATAGCTGAAGCAAATCAGCTTGCTGACTGGGCGGGCCATTCGAAGGCCAAATTGGCCTTAAGCCGCCCGCGCCACTGTTTTCCTGGGACCCCGCGTCAAATTTCCGCAAGGCCAAGTTCCAGCGAACGTAGCCGACTAGCCATAGCATTCACGATGCTGTTATGTGCAGGGAGAGCAGCCGCATCCGGCATCGCCGATAGGGCTCGCTGGGTGGCAGTTTCCGCATCGCGCATGATTTCGTTGAGCACCTTGCCGATGATGGTGGGTCCGAGGCCTGCTTCCTTTGCACTCTCCACGAAGTGTCGCCCGGAAATGTTGAGAATCTGGTATTTGCGGCTCTTACCGGCGGACATGGCGGTCTTGTATTTGTTGTTCGGTATCTGCCGCGCATCGAACGCGGGTTGGGCCGTGAGTACGTCGTAGAATGGTGTAAGCCCAAAACGCCCCCCGGGGCGCAGGAAGATACTGAAATTCTTGGCATGTCCGTCGGTCGCGCCGATCAGCCAGAATATGACCTGGCTTTTGAAGAAGGCTGCCTGATCCTCCAGCGGTTTGTCGCCACTGCCCAACAGTTTCAGGATCGCGACCGCACTCGGACCACCATGGCTTTGATATTTTTGGGCAGAAGGAATGCCCAAGGCCTGACAGCAATCCTCCTGGGGTAATCGAAGCAGTTCGGTCGCGGTTCTCCAGCGACGATCGAATCGCTCGACGACCAGGACTTTGCGGGATCCGAATGTTGCTATCTGGGTCTGCGCGACCGGCAATCCGAAGGCTTCCATCAGCTTGAGGCAATAATGCTCGTTTTCGACGCTGTCAGCCATGTCGATCATGCCAAAGGCTGTCGGGATCTGGCCCAGTTGCGGCTTGAGGATATGGGTCGTCGGCGTCGTTCCAAGCGGTCGGAGCCACTGGCCTTCGTGAAAGAGGAGCGCCGTCTTCTCCTGCGCCCCTGCCACGGAAATCCGGAACTCATGCTCCATATCGATGCCTAGTGGCGCCTGCGCAAGATTGGCGAGCATCTGCTCGATCTCAGCCTCGCTGATGGGCTCTCCATTGATGGGCAGGATCGCATTGACGGCAACGTCGTCGGGCAGGAACTGCATCGCGCCGACACAGTCGCGGCCGATGCGCTCCAGCAAACTATATGCATCGACGCCTTGCGCGCCAGTGCGCTCGGCCACGCGGCGCCGCACTGCCACATTGTCGGGCAGCAGGTTATCGAAGACCGCCATCACGGCTTCGCCGGTGTAGGGTGTCTCGCGCAAGGGGAGGGATAGAGAGATCGGGAAACCATGCTCCCAGCCGAGCCAACTCTCATCGTAATGGAAGGCGATGGCGCCGCTCGCCTGTTTAAGGAGCCGTCCTGCCAGGCGATTGTTGATGAGCACATTGAGCGGAGGGTGTGTTCTGCGTCGGCTCATCAAAAGATATCCTCAATATCCGGTGCCGGCTTGTTGGAGCGCTGATCGATAACCATTTCCAGGTCGAGAGCGGCGAAGAGCGCATAGATCGAAGACAATCTGGTGCCTTCCTGTCCGGTTTCGATCTTGGAGATCAACTCCTGCCGAAGGCCCGCAAGATGAGCGAGTTCAGTCTGGCTGAGGCCACGCTGCTTGCGCACCCGCTGGACAACGGCCCCGAGCTGCTTCGGCGAACGTGCGATGGGGGCCATGGTCGATCTCCTTGATCGTCCTATGCCGTAAATCACATAAATTCACAATATGCGATGTATGGCATAAAAAGACATTATGTGCTAAAAGGCATAAAATAAAGTTATGCTATTTAAAGCATGAAATGACCAGTGTTACCGCCATCGATCAATACGTTCGCGCAAGCGCGCGCTACGGCAAGGGTGCGTAAGGGTCTTCACAAATTTCCGCTGCTCTCCGGAACCCATCGTTCTCAATCGAAGTGGAGACGGGCACGAATGTCTCAGGAGCGTGCGGCAGAAGGCGACCAAACCCCGCCATTCATCGGTGGCCTCCTGAATGACGGGTTCTTGGACGTAGCGATTGGGGCTCGCATCGCGCGACCGGCGAGCCAAGCCCTTCGGATTAGATTCGAATCCTGCAGCCAACGTGAGTGCGTCCTCAACATCAACATCCACGCCAAGATAACACATGGATCGACCGCAAGGACGCCCAGGAGCTAGACGGGGGCTCGGGCCGCGCGTTGATCGACAGAATCCAACGGCCCCAAGGCCCGAGTGAAGGTTGATACGCTGACCGAGATGCTGGGCCTGCTCATCCGGCGTCAAGTGGTGCTGGTTGCGCACCAGCCGCCGCTTGATATCGACACCGCCCTGCTTGGCAGGATGGCCGGTATCAGCTGCACCCAAGAGTCATGCCCAAGATGAATGCTGGTGGCGGGACAAGGTGAGGCGAAGGATGATGGAAAGCGGCGCGTGCGATGTAGCGCGCCCGTTCAGGGGTGATGCCTTGCTTGCAGGAGATGAGTCGGGCTTATAGTAACCTTGAGCATGAAGGTTGAGAAAGAGCCAGTCTCCGAACGCGAGACCCGAAAGCTGCGAGTGTCCAAGCGGCAGTCGAATGCTTCTGCTGTTACAGATGCGCCGACGCGATCGCCCAGCAAGCAGCCCAAGACATATGGCCGGGTCAACATCGACGATATAGTCAAGGCAACGCTTGAGCTTCTGCGGCATCACAGCCGCGAAGACATCACGATCACCATGATTGCTGCCCATACCAACACAAAGCGCAGTTCCATCTATCGTTATTTCAACGGCATGGATGAATTATATCATCACCTATCGGCCGTTTATCTCGGAGAAATCCGACCGTTCGTGCTGGATTACGTCAGAAAAAGGAAGCCGAACAGTTTCGAGGAAGTGGTCGTTTATGTGATCGATGCGGCGATCGATTTTTTCAACAATTCGCACAGCCTCGACAGAACGGTGGCAATTCTCCTGCAACTGAACGTGACATCCTTCGTCACGGGCTATCATGGCGAAACGGTGACACTGTTCGAAGCCTTATGGCAAGTCGATTGGCCGATTGACCCAGAAAGCGAACTGCACCCCTTCCGTGTCCTGGCAATGCTGATCACCGCCGTTTTCGAAGTGAGCCTTCGTCAACATGGGCGCATAACAGATGCCTATGCCAGGGAAGTCCGTCACGTAGCCCTGAGTTATGTCAAAGATGTGGAGCGTCGCTTCGGCTCGTGGCAGGATCCCGAGCGGGGTTCATCCGAACAACGGATCGCCGCCGCACTCCAGAACATCCTGTCAGCCGGTCGGCCCGAGCAGATTGAGACATGTGTCGAAATCATCGAGTTATTGGCTCGAAAGGCTGGAAAATTCTGACGAACCGTGCTCGTTTTGCGGCTTCCAGGCCCGCAGTAAATGCAATGAAAATGTGGTTTTCCGTTGAACCTCGGAGCGCGAGGTAACATTCCAAGCTCTTAAACAAAAGAACAGACATCTGTCGTTTTTTTGTTTACAGGCCGATCCGTCCCGCTATCATAACCCGATAATCGCCTATGAAACGGGCGAAGCGGGAGAGGGGCAGAAATGCGACATTTGTCGAATCTTTATGCGCGTGTCAGTGGTGTAGCGTTGGCAACGGGCGCCATGTTTGCCGGTGGCGCCGTTCTTGCACAGGCTACGCCGGCCTCTCCATCGGCGGCGGCGTCGAGCGACCAGAGCGGGCTTCAGGACATCGTCGTCACGGCGCAGAAGCGCTCTCAGAATGTTCAGGATACCCCGCTCTCCGTCACCGCGCTTGCAGGAGAAAGTCTGGCGGCCAACAGCATCACGACGGTGCAGGAACTCAACCGAATCGATCCGGCGCTTCAGATCGGCCATGCCTCCGGTGTCGTCACCACATTTATCCGCGGTGTCGGCAATCCGGTCACGACGGCCGGTAACGAAGCGAGCGTTCCCGTCTATATTGACGACGTGTATTTCGTGCGGGCGTCCTATCCGTTTTTCTCGCTCGGCAGCGTCGAGCGGGTGGAAGTGCTGAAGGGACCACAGGGAACCTTGTTTGGGAGAAATGCCTCAGGCGGCGTCATTTCTATCTATACGCGCGATCCGGACACAATGGACCGCGAGATGTCAGGGAAGGTCGGCTACGGCAACTATGATACCGTTTCTGCCCAGCTTTACGTCAATCAGCCGTTGGCCGAGGGCATCGCGGCCAATCTCGCGGTAGACGTTAACCGGCAGAACGACGGTTGGGGCCGGGACATCAATACGGGCCTCGACACCTATCGCGAGCGCCATGTCAGCCTGCGTGGCAAACTGTTGTTCGACGTGGCGGAAGGCACGACCATCAAGCTGATCGGCTATTACCAGAAATCCTATAACGAACAGGGTGCCTATAATCGCGCGTTTCCCGGCACCCGGGCGGGTTACCCGGACGGCCTGCATAACGGGTTCCCGATGATTCCGGGCCAGCCATCTCCGGCTAACCCGCAACCGACGCTGGGTTTTTACGACACGAACACCAACTTCAACCTGTATGATCGGTCACGCGGTTACGGGGGATCGGTTCGCATTGACCAGGAAATGGGCTTTGCTGATTTCGTCAGCATCACGGCGATCCGACGCAACAAGGAGCTATATTATTCCGAAGGCGACTATTCGCCGGTCGATCAGCTCCGCTATCAACTGAACACGCTTGATCGGCAATTCTCGCAAGAATTCCAACTCAAATCCAACGCACGATCGAAGGTTAAATGGGTTTTGGGCGCATTCTATTTGAATGCTCTGCAAGGTTACAATCCGACCGACATCAACGGATTGGGTCCCAAGCTGTTGGGCGTGGACAATGTCGCGCTGCTCGGAAGGCAGCGGATCAAATCCTATGCCGGGTTTGGCCAGATTACCTATCCGCTTTCCCCGGATACGAATTTGACCGGCGGGCTGCGCTACACGGTCGATAAAATTGCTGGCCTCGGAAGGACAACGACCACCCTGTCGGCGGGCGCTGCGGGGCCGGACCCAGTCGATCTGACTTCACCCGACTTCAGGGCGAGCAAGACCTTCAAGAAATGGACGTACAAGGGATCGATCGATCATCATTTCAGCCCGGACGTGATGATGTACGCCTCGTACAGCCGCGGCTACAAAGCCGGGACCTTCAACACCCTTCCCCTCGATACGGCGCCGCTCGAGCCGGAAGTGGTCGATGCTTATGAGATCGGCCTGAAGACGGAATTGTTCGATCGCCGGTTGCGGCTGAACGGTGCGCTGTTCTGGAACGACATATCAAACCCGCAGGTTCAGGCGCAACGCAATGGGCTGGTCGCACTGGTCAATGCCGGTTCGGCGCGTACCCGTGGGGCGGAGATCAACGCGACAGCAGTTGTGGCGCGCGGCCTTACCCTGACCCTTGGCGCGACCTATCTCGACGCCAGGTTCCGCGACTTCCGGGGTGCGCCATCCTATTGCCCGTCGCCGGTCATATCGAACGACCAGTGCCGCGCGATCCTGACGGCGAATGGAGCTAGTCCGGAATTGGTCGCGTCGGTCGGCAACTTCAACCTGAACCAGATCTTCATCGACGCCAGCGGCAACCGGATGCCCTATGCCTCGAAGCTCAAGCTGAGCGCCGGCGCATCCTACACGATCGATCTGGGCGGGTTCGGTACGGCCAGTTTCGATGGATCGTTGAATTATGCGAGCAGGTTCAACTGGGATTCCGACAATGTCATCAAGGAACCCGCGCACACCTTCGTCGATGCGGCCGTCTCCGTCAGCCCGGCAGACCTGCCCAACTTCTCCTTCCGATTCTGGATGAAGAACATCACCGGCGTGCACAACAATATCGCCTATTTCGCGATCGCCAATAATGGCGGCTATCTGTCCGCGCCAGGCGCGCCGCGCACCTTCGGTGGAGAGATCGGCTTTAAATTCTGACCTTCCGCAAAAGACGTCCGGAATAGCCGGAGGCGCCCCTTGACCAATATTGCCTTGCGGAACAGGCGACCGATACTCGCGCTGGTCCTTATGCTGATCGCTCTGGTGCTTGCCGGAGGAGGCTGCTGGCTCATCCTTCTTGGCGGCAGCGCCTATTATTTCGCTGCCGGGCTGGCCGTGGCTGGATCGGCCTGGCTGGTTGTGAGAGGCGACTGGCGGGGACCGTGGCTTTACGGCGCAATGGTCCTCGCGACGGCGCTCTGGTCGCTGGCGGAGGCTGGCCTCGACCCATGGGGGCTGCAGGCTCGCTTGCTCGCACCGCTGGTTCTGGGCGTGTGGGTTTTCTGGCCTATCCTGATGCGCTTGTCGAAATGGCTGCCGATCACGGGCGCTGTCCTGATCGCGGTCGCCGCCGGGACGCTCCTTTACCTTGGCACACGGATCGAAACGCCGGCTGCGAGTGATCGCGCGATCGCCAGCGGAGGCGCGGATTGGCGGCATTACGGCAACAGCCTGGCAGGCACGCGATTCAGCCGGGCAGCGGCGATCACGCCCGCCAACGCCAGCCGACTGGAACGGGTCTGGACATACCGTACGGGGGCGAAGAACCCGGGATTGGGGTTCGAAGCGACGCCACTGATGGTGGGCGGAAGCCTCTACGTCTGCACGCCAGACCATGTCGTCGTTTCCCTCGATCCCGATACCGGACGGCGGCTGTGGCAGTTCGATCCGGGCGGAGTGGTGCCACCGACCACCCATTGTCGCGGCGTCGGCTATTATCAGGTGCCGGACGCGACGGGTCCGTGCGCCCGGCGGATATTGAGCACGTCGGGCGACGCTAGGCTACTGGCCCTCGATGCGCGGAGTGGGCGGCCCTGCGCTGCCTTTGGGGACAAAGGCGCGGTCGATCTGAAGCCGGGCATGGGGGATGTTCGCAACGGCTATTATTATGTCAGTTCCGCACCGGAGGTGATCGCCGGCAACATCATCGTCGGCGGCTGGGTGCTGGACGGCCAATATGTCGGCGAACCATCGGGCGTGGTGCGCGCCTACGACGCGCGCACCGGCAAACTGGCCTGGGCCTGGGACATGGGACGGCCGGACGAGCGCGGCCTTCCTCCGCCGGGGCAAACCTATTCGCGCGGCACGCCCAACAGTTGGGCGCCGATCAGCGGGGACGAGGAACTTGGCCTGATCTATCTGCCCATGGGAAATTCTACGCCCGATTATTGGGGCGCGCATCGATCGGCGGCGTCCGAACGTTATGCGTCGTCGGTCGTCGCGCTGGATGCGCGGATCGGGACGGTACGCTGGTCCTTCCAGACGGTGCATCACGACCTGTGGGATTATGATGTGCCTGCGCAACCGACTCTGCTGGACCTGCCGGTTGCGGGACGCATCGTGCCAGCACTGCTCCAGCCGACCAAGCGTGGTGAGCTGTTCCTGCTCGATCGCCGCACCGGCAAGCCGCTGGCGCCCGTGGAGGAGCGGAAAGTCGCGCAGGGCGCCGCGTCGGGGGACTGGACTTCGCCCACCCAGCCATTTTCGACGGGCATGCCCGCTCTTGGCGATATCGCGTTGAACGAGCGGACGATGTGGGGCGCTACCCCACTGGACCAGCTCTGGTGCCGCATCAAATTCCGGCAGGCCCGCTACGATGGTCCGATGACGCCGCCGGGCCTGAAGCCAACGATCACCTATCCGGGCTATCTGGGTGGGATGAACTGGGGCGGCGCTTCGGTGGACCCGCAACGGCACATTGCCGTGGTGAACTGGAACCGCGTCGCCAATTATACCCGGCTCGTGCCGCGTGCCGACGCGGCGGCGATCAAGCCGTCAATCAGCGGGGGCGCCCATGCGGGTGATCCCGTGCCGCAGATCGGCACGCCGTTCGCGCTGCTGACGGAAGCATTCCTGTCACCCCTTGGCATACCCTGTACCGAACCGCCGTTCGGCATGATCGGGGCCATCGACCTGACTGGACGCAAAATGCTCTGGCAGCAGCCATTGGGCAGCGCGGCCGACAGTGGCCCCTTCGGCTCTCGCAGTCGATTGCCGCTGTGGATGGGCGTTCCCAATCAAGGGGGCTCTCTCGTCACCCGGTCAGGCCTGATCTTCATCGCCGCGAGCCAGAACCGCGCTATCTGGGCGTTTGAACTGACGACGGGCCGAAAACTGTGGGAAGCCCGCTTGCCCGTCGGCGGCCACGCGACGCCGATGACCTATGTCAGCCCGAAATCGGGGCGACAGTTCATCGTGATTGCGGTCGGCGGCAACGCGTCTTTGCAGTCCGGCTCGGGCGATTACGTGATGGGCTTTGCCTTGCCCGGCCGCACAGGCGCGAAAGCGGCGGCCCCCATTGATCCAACGACATTGAAAAAATCGATAAGGAGGTAAGGATGTTCAAGACAATGACGTTCCTGAAGCGTCGAGCAGGCATGTCTGCTGAAGATTTCCAGCGATATTATGAAGAAAAGCACGCGCCGCTCGGCAGGCGCTTAATGCCGCAGGCTCGGCATTACGTACGACGCTATGTCACACCGGCGCCCTACCCGACGACTGGCGAAGCATCGGAGGCAGATTTCGACGTGATTACCGAGGTCTGGTGCGATGACCGAGCGACGTACGAAGCTATGCTGACAAATCTCATGAAACCGGAAACGATGGCGGTCATTGTCGAGGACGAGCGCAAATTCGTCGATCAGTCAAAGACGAAGCTTTTCTATGTGGAAGAGTGCGAAAGCCAGATCGACGAATAATGAAGATTGGAACAAAGACATGGCAAAGATAGAAGCCGCAATGGACGCCGGGAAAGCCGAACTGTCCGAAATCGCGGATGTAATTATTGTGGGTCTTGGCGGTGCAGGCGCCTCGGCCGCGATCGCTGCTGCTGAAGCGGGAGCCGACGTCGTGGTCATTGAAAGAACGACCGGCGGCGGCGGATCCACCGCCGTTTCGGGCGGTATCATCTACCTGGGCGGTGGGACGTCGCCTCAGGTGGCGAACGGCTTTTCCGACACACCGAACAACATGGCTCGATATTTGAAAGCGGCGCAGCCCCGCGCCAACGCCGACAAGATCGATCTTTATTGCCAGGATAGTCTTGCGCATTACGACTGGTTGATTTCGCTCGGGATGCCGTTCAACGACCGCTTCTATCCCGAGAAGCATTTTCAGCCGATGACAGACGACACCTTGCTCGAATCCGGCAATGAAGCGGCATATCCCTTTCCGGACGTCGCGAATCCAATGCCGCGCGGGCACAAGCCGGGGGCGGGCTATGCCGGGCATATCGTGTTTGATCATCTGCTCGCCCGCGTCAATGCCCTCGGCGTGCGGATCATTCCGGATGCGACGGTGAACGCGCTGGTCCGCAATGAGTCGGGCGCCGTGGTCGGTGTTCAATATCGCAGCGAGGGCCGCAACGCCGTGATCGGCGCGCGCAAGGCCGTCCTGTTGTCCACCGGCGGCGCGGAGTGGAACCCGGATATCGCCGCGGCCTCGCTTCTGTCCCGCGAAGGCGTGGTGCCGCTCGGCGTGCCGACCGCTGACGGCTCTGGCATCGCGCTTGGCGAAAGCGTCGGCGCCGCGGTGGTCAATCTCGATCAGTGTATCGTCACCTCTCCTTTCTATCCGCCTGAAAGCCTGATCAAGGGCATATTGGTGAATGTGGAAGGTAAGCGCTTCGTCGCCGAAGACGTCTATCATTCGCGCTCGTCGCACGCGGTACTCGATCAGCCCGGCGGCAAGGCTTACCTCATCTGCGACAACCGCAATTTCGGCCGTCCGCTGCTTGGCGAACTGCACGCGGAGGTAAAGCATGAAGTGGTCGGCGCCTGGGACAACATTCCAGAGATGGCGATGGACCTCGGCATGTCTGCTGATGTGCTGGAAAAGACGATCACCGACTATAACCACTATGCGGCGAATGGTAAGGACGAGGAGTTCCACAAACAGCCGAAATGGCTGGACCCGATCCTTGAAGTGCCGTTTGGGGCGATCGATTGTTCCGTCGATTCCGCTTATTATGCGGGGCTGAGCCTGGGCGGACTGGACACGGACGTGGACGGCCAGGTGCTGCGCCCGGACGGCAGCGCGGTTCCGGGGCTTTTCGCCGCAGGGCAGATGGCGCCATCGATCGCTATCGAGGGCGCGGCCTACGCTAGCGGATTGCTCGTCGGCACCGCCACCTTCTTCGGCCGACGGGCGGGCGCTGCCGTCGCGCGGCAAACCAGTCGGCTTTAGCGGCAGCGACTGGACCGACAGGACACAGACGGACTGGGAGCATCACTCATGACTTCAGGAAATTTCGACCTCATCCAGAACTGCTGGGTGGTCCCCGATCTGGACAAGGCGATGCGGCACTGGATCGGAATGGGCGTCGGTCCTTTCTTCTGGGCTGATAGCGACCATCCCGAAGCAATCTATCGCGGTCGGCCGGTCCCTCTCTCGTTCAGAGGCGCAATCGCGCAGGCCGGGCCGATGCAGATCGAACTGATCGAGCAGACCAGCGAAGGGCCTTCGGCATATACGGACAGCGTGCCGCGCGGAAACATGGGTTTCCATCATGTGTTGCGGATGACCGATACGCTGGAAGAGGATGTGGCATCACTGAATTTGCGCGGAGTGAGTGCCGCCAGCCAGTTCAGGTCCTTCGAGGGCTCCGATGTTTACTACATGGATTTGCGGGATGAGATAGGATGCATGCTGGAACTGCTTCCGCCCGTCCGTTCGTTGATCGACCTGTTCGCGATGGTGGCCGATGCCGCAAAGGGTTGGCGCGGTGACGATCCGATCCGCCACTTGGCGCTATGAGATCGGCCGGGACGACGTGGCTCAATTGCATCTACAACCTGATCGCCGATGATAAGGCAGGAGGCTTAATATGATCCGCGGAGTTCATCACGTCGCACTTGTCACCCCGGACCTTGAACGTGCGATCCGCTTCTACCGCGATGGCCTTGGCTTTACCGAAGTGCTTCAGGGCGGATGGCGACCGGGCCAGGAGGGGTCCGACCTTTTCGACAATGTCGTGGGCCTTTCGGCCAGCGGCGCCGAAGCGATCATGCTGAGCGCGGGCAACCTGATTCTGGAACTGTTCCAATACAGCAGTCCGCTACCCCAGGACACGATGCCACGTTCTGAGGCCAACATGCCCGGATGGCGCCATATCTGTCTCGATGTCGCCGATATAGACGACGTCTATGGAAGGATGTGCGCGGCGGGCGGTACATTCCATGCACCGCCGCAAAATCTCGGCAGTCTGAAGGCCGTTTATGGCAGAGACCCGGATGGCAACCTTATCGAGGTGATGGAACTGATGGGAGAGGATCATCCGATGGAACTGAAAGCATTAAAGTGAGCGAGCGACCATCGTCAGTCAACGAACCTGGGCTGAACGACTTCTGTGGTTGCCGCCCGTGATGCAAGAGGTTTCATATCCTCGGAGCGTGTGATCGAGTGCGGTCTTCTGTGAGACCTGTATCTGCGGCATTTTCCAGAAGCCGCTGGCGGGTATGGTGATCTGCGGATCAAGTCTAAATCTAACCGTCGAGCTGTAATGCTCTCGTCACTCACCTGGTTTTCCTGATCCAGATCTGTTCGATTATTTTGCCCATTCGGGTCATCGCCTTCTCGCACCCCCTTTATCCGACATCAGGTAGATTATGCAGCGTGTCGATCATGCTGCTGGCACCAGCGCCGAATCTCGATAATCCCCATGGCGGGTCATCGACGCCCAAATTGTCCGCACCATCTTGTTGGCCAAAGCGATCGCCACGAGCATCCTCGGTTTGCGCGATATCATGCGCGCCACCCACGCGCCTTCCGGAGTCGATCTACGACCGAGCCAGTTCAAGCGCGACTTGGCACCGATAATCAGCAGCTTGCGATATCGGCCTGCCCAGCCCTCGATATGCGCCCAAGCCACTCTTTGCCGCCGAGGAGAATTGGCGTGGGACAAGGCCGAGCCAAGCGGCAAAGTCACGGCCGCATTTCAAGTTCTCCATCGGGGAGGCAAAAGCTTCGACTGCCAGAGCGGTCAATGGCATCAGCGCTGAAATTAACTTCCAGTTTCTCCTGCTGTTTTGGCGACCAGTAGTTAGCCGTAGACGTATTCCATTCTTCAAGTAACGTAGCATGCAGCGTCGCGGCAAGAGTGACATTGATGACACCCTTATCTTCGTCGATGTGTACTACCCAATGCGTCAATGGCTGTATGCGGGTCTTAATCGTGCTCGTTGAGTCGGAAAGCCCCCCGTCCTGATGCATTGCACTGACATGGATCGGCTGTTTAACACCGTGATTGAGAGCGCGGTTGATAAGGTCTGCAAGCCAACGGGGTAGGTGGAGTTCCGATCCCAATTCTTTGACAGTGTGGAAGCCAGATGGTTCGCGCGACGCTGCACATCGCACTATTCGGCATCCTCTCACGCGAGAAATCCTTAACAGGTGCGCGTCAGGTGATGGGAAATAGCCATTCTCGTCAATCGGATGATGCATGGTTCCAGTGGCAATCAAGCTACCGTCCAAGGCGACTCCCGCTTGAGTCAGATGCTGGCGATTCCCATCATCTCCTTTTCGTTTACCCCAAGGCCCATCGACACCGGTCATTTCATCTCCAAACGGTTTCACGGGACGACGGGGTAGTCATTGCAGCGTAGTAAAGACATCGCTGCGATCTCTCGGTCTCCCTGATATTATTTGTCATCATCGGAGATGTCAGCTTTCGAGCCAGTCCCAACGTTATCATCTCGTCTGCAATTGGTCGACTGCGGAGCGGCGGCTTAGCGTTCTGCAAGTCACCGTGGCGCCCGTCAGCTGACGGGCAGCCCAGCACCTACTTGCCAGTGATCGGACATTGTGCAATCGGTCAGTTTTTGCCTTTTCCCGTAGGTCGCCTTGGTGATCGCCGAATGTCAGCTGTTGGCATAACATGCCGTTCGGCACATTGCTGATGAGCGGCAGGTAAGTCCCACGGTCCGATTTCGGCTCCTCGCCGACGACGAGGAGCCGATGAGTTCAAATTTCAGTGTTCTCCGCAAGGGTGAGCGCGTCTTCCACGTCGATCCCGAGATAGCGCACCGTATTCTCGATCTTGCTATGACCGAGAAGAATCTGGACGGCACGCAGATTGCCGGTCGCCCTATAGATGATTGATGCCTTCGTCCGGCGAAGTGAGTGGGTGCCATAGTCGCTTCGCATCAAGCCGACCCCCGTCACCCATTCATCGACGAGCCGGGCATACTGGCGAGTGCTGAGATGCCCATTGTGGTCCACCCGGCTCGGAAAGACATAATCGTCCACCGTGCCGCCCCGGCCTTCGAGCCATACCAGTAGGCTGTTCCGGGCGTCCGGCAGCAGTTCGAACTGAACAGGCCGACCTGTTTTCTGTTGCATCACGATCGCGCGCGTCCTGATTTGTCCGCCGCTGACTAGGTCGCCGATTTTCATTCGCACAAGATCACAGCCACGGAGCTTGCTGTCGATCGCAAGGTCGAACAGCGCGCGATCCCGCAAGCGGCGTCGCTGATTGAGGTAGAATCGAATCTCCCAGATTTGCTTTGGTTTCAGGGCGCGCTTTGCGCCCACGGTTCTTCCGGCATTCCAGACTTGGCGCTTGGTGGCGGTGACTTCTGTTTCAGGCATCTCCATGATCGTTCTCCAATGGCCATATTGGCCAACTGACGAACGCTTGCCGACGAGGAGTGGCGGAGTGGCCTTGGGGCTCCTGCCGACCACTATACGTCATTCCACACTGACGGGCGAACGACAGGTTACGTCGGAAGCAGACCTAGCGGATTTCACCTGATTGTCGTGCTCGACGGAGCGGTCAGTCTTCCGTGGATCGGAGTGAGGCGTCGCCTATCACTTTAATCGCGACCACGACGCCGATGCGGGGGACGCCGATCCGTCCGGCAAGCTACACCGGTTGCCCGGAACACGGCACTTGGGCCGCTTTTGCCTGATTGCGGCTCCACGCTTCCGAATGCGTCAGATAGACGGCACATCGCTTATGCCGCCTGCGTTATACCTTAAAATAGGATGCGAGTTTCAGCAAAGAGTCCCGGAGTTCTCTTTCTTTTCTGTCGCCGAGTACAACGCGGATACTTTCGGCGAGGACTTCGCCTTCCGTGCGGAGTGATCCGCAGACTTCTCGTCCCTTATCCGTGAGTCTGACTTTTACCTTGCGCCTGTCACCGCTACTGATGCTTCGTTCAACGAAGCCTCCATGCTCGAGACGTTTCAACGTCTGGCCGACGGTCGCATGCGCGATCGACAACCTCGAACTCAAATCGGAGTGCGAAAGAGGTTCTTCCTGGCTCAATTCCAGTAACAGAAATGCTCCCGCCAGACTCACTCCGGTGCCTGCCGTCCGAACGCTGTAAAGATGCGTCTGAAATCTCGCGACCATTGCAATCAGATATGGCGTCGTCTCCTTCGAATCGAACGTGACTGGATTCGACCGCGAGTGCTCGAAATCACTACGCTCCGGTGGGCGAGATCTGCTTCTTTTCGGTACGTCCATAATCCCACTGTCTTTGTCGCAAGGTCGATAGCAAAGCGCCGTTCGGACCTTGCCCCGAAATGACGCTACCCGCTGGGAAAGGCAATCTTCTTTCCTACGGAGCCACCCGGTCAGCGCCGCCGACGCTTCATCAGCGTGCACATATTCCACGCAGCCATTTATTATGCCTACTTAATATATTGACCGCGCACGCAATGCTGCTATACTCATCGGAGAGAGAAAATGGAGAGGAACGCGATGCGTCTGGAAGGAAAAGTGGCGATCGTGCTGGGCGGCGCCGCTGACGGCAACATGGGGCAGGTGATAGCCCGCGTCTTTGCCCAGCAGGGCGCGACGGTTGTTGTCGGAGGCCGCAACATCGATAGGTTCAAGGGTTTTGCCGACGAAATCGGCGGCGTCGCGTTTGAATGCGATATTACCAGCAAGGAACAGGTCGAGGGCATCGCAGACTTTACGATCGAAAAGTTCGGTAAGGTCGATATTGGTGTAAATGCGACCGGATGGGGTCTTTTGCGGCCGTTTCTCGATAATTCGGAAGATGACCTCGACAAGATCACGGCGATCCAGTTCAAGGGACCTTTCTTTTTCTTCCAGTCACTTGTTCGCGCCATGAAGAATGGCGGATCGATCATTCAGATTTCGTCTGCCACGGCGACAATCATGCTGGATCACCACGCGGCCTATATGGGTACCAAGGCGGGAATCGACCATGTCTTGCGCACCGTCGCCAATGAGTTTGGCAAGCAAGGTATCCGCGCCAATTCGATTTCTCCCGGTGTTACAGCAACCCCCATGGCTGGCGATTCTCTCATGCATGGCCCGGTGCTGGAAGCATTTCTCAAGGAATATCCGCTGGGCAGGATTGGCACTGCTGACGACATCGCGAATGCTGCAGTTTGGCTCGCGAGCGACGAATGTTTCATGACGGGCCAGAATCTGCAGGTGAATGGCGGTCTGACCCTGCGCCGCAATCCGTCCGAAAGTGAGCTGTTCGCGGTGATGCCTCCCGAGGCCATTGCCCATCTGACAGCCTGAATAACTTGCGGGAGCCTTTTATGTCGACCAAGACTTTCATGCGCTACCCGATCCGGCAGGTCGCTTTCTATGTACCGGACGCTCGCGAGGCTGCCCGGCAACATGCCGAGGCTTTCGGCTCTGGCCCCTATTTCGTGATGGAGCATATCCCGATGAGTTTGGCGCGCTATCGCGGCAAGCCCGGCGTCTTCGATCATACCTCCGCCTATGGCCAATGGGGCGACGTCATGATCGAAATGGTGCAGGTCCATAGCTCCGAACCGTCGGTCTTCTCCGATCTCTACCCCGATGGCGGTCCCGGCTTTCATCACATAGCGCTGATCGTGGATGATCTGCCCACCGCAATGAAGGAGTTCGAGGCAGCTGGGTTTTCCGAGGGCTTCTATGGAGAAGTTCAGCCAGGGGCAGGATTTGCGATGATGGATGCGACCAAGCAATTTGGGCATTTTGTTGAGTTGTACGAACCGTCCCTACCGCTCCTGTCCGTCTATCATCGGGTTAAGAGCGCGTCGGTGAATTTCGATGGCACCGATCCCGTACGGGATTTCTCTCTGGTATAAGCAGGGCTCCGATTATGTTTACCGCTGCAACGGGCATTAATCAGGTGGCCTATGTCACCCGCGATTTGGAAGCCTCAATTTCCTGGTGGACGGAAACGCTGGGTGTCGGCCCGTTCATGCTGCTGCGTGACATCACTTTCGACTCCTCGGACTATCTCGGTGAGGACCGGGTCGTTACCTATTCCGCAGCGGTGTCCTATTCGGGCGACACCTGTATCGAACTCATCGAGCCAAACGGCCCGTCTATCTTTTCCGATTGGCTGGAGCAGGGACGCTCAGGTGTACAGCATCTTTGCGTGTTCAGTTCCGATTTCAACCAGACTGCCGACGATCTTGTCGGACGCGGTGGCAAGCGCATTCAGGGTGGGCAAATCGGCGAGGACAAACTGGCGTATTTCCTGTTTGAAGGTGAGCAGGACGTCGTCATGGAAGTCGCCTGCCTCTCAGAAGGCGTCAGCAGCATGTTCGACGCGGTAAAGAAAGCCGCAGCGCAGTGGGACGGCAAACAGCGCATTTTCCACCACGCGTGATCGCCGGCCGCCTCTAACGACAACGTGATAATTCAGTCCGGCCTGACTCTTTAGGTCATTGCCGCAAATGTGCAGGGTTTCAGAATATGACCGACCTGACATATAATTTCGCGGGCAAGACAGCCTTGGTGACAGGGGCAGCAGGCGGCATTGGCCGCGCAACCGCCTTGGCCTATGCTTCCTCCGGTGCGAACGTAATCGTCACCGACATTCAAACCGAGGGTGGCGAAGAGACGACGCACGCTATTAAGACGGCAGGCGGCGAAGCCATTTTCGTGCGCTCAGACGTCACGTCGCCAGACGATGTAGATGCACTGATCGATACTTGCATGTCTGCATATGGACGCATTGATTTCGCCTGTAACAATGCAGCAGTGGAACTGGAAGATACCGCGCTCGCCGATGTGAAGGACGAGACGGCCCGGCGCGTGATGGACATCAACTTCATGGGTGTATTTCTGTGCATGAAGCGCGAGATTTCAGCGATGCTGGGCCAGGGTGGCGGATCGATCGTGAATGTTGCATCGATGAACGCGCTCCGCTCACGAGCGGATAGTGCCGTTTATGATGGCACGAAAGCGGCTGTCCTAGCTATGACGCGCAGTGCCGCCCTAGGGTATACCGCCCGCAATATCCGTATCAATGCCGTTTGTCCCGGTGTGACAGATACACCCATGCTGGCGTTGAAGATGAGTATGGTCGGAGCTGAACGCTCGATGATTGAGCAGGTCGCCAATCTGGAAAAACGTCTTGGACGACCCGAAGAATTGGCGGCCGCCATCCTGTGGCTGAGTTCGGATGCGGCTTCGCTGGTCACCGGCCATGCGCTCCCAGTCGAGGGCGGCTATCTGCTGACTGGTGCGATCCCCAACGGCTGATTGAGATCCCGCAGATTTGCTGATCAGGCGGACGGGTCTGGGTGAGTTGGGTACAGGAGATTAAACTATGGCTGATTACTTCGACTCGAATGGCACTCCCACATATCGAGACAGCCCTGCCCCTACCTATCAGGAGGTGATAGCGTCAGACCCGGTTGCGGCGCCGGCGAGACTTCGCCAAACGCATCCCGCGCATATCGAGATTCCGCGCGTTCCTCGTGAGCGTTACACAAGCCAAGACTTCTTCGATCGCGAAAAAGAACGGATGTGGTCGCGCACATGGCAGGTCGCCTGCCGTGTCGAGGAAGTCGGGGAGGTTGGCGATTGCGTACTCTATGATTCGCCCGGCGCGGCCCTGATCATCATGCGCAGCGCGCCTGATGTCATCAAAGCCTTCTATAACGGCTGCCTCCACCGTGGCATGAAGCTGTGCGCGTCCGACACCAGTCTGAACCGAATTCGTTGCCCCTATCATGGCATGACCTGGAACCTTGACGGTTCCTTGCAAAATTTGCCGGCTCGGTGGGATTTTGATCCGGTCGCGGATTCTGAGCTCGCCTTGCCCGAGGCGCGTGTAGGCATTTGGGGCGGCTTCGTGTTTGTCAATCGCGATCCTGACGCGCCCTCGCTGGAAGAGTATCTCGGCCCATTGATCGATGAGTTCGCCGATTGGTCGCGCGATGATGTTTATCTGGCGACCCGCGTTACCAAGGTGCTGAATGCCAACTGGAAATGTTGCATGGAGGCCTTCATTGAAGCTTTCCATGTCGCCGAACTCCATTCACAGGCTTTGCCCTTTGGCGGCGATGCCAGCACGCAATATGACGTGTGGGGCGAAAACGGAAATGTCAGTCGCTTCTGCGAGCCGACGGGCATCCCGAGCGATCAGTACCCCACCCCGATCACCGAGGCCGAAATTTGGAAAGCCACGTTCGGTGCAGTGACCGGCGATACCAATAACGTCCCGCCACTACCCGAGGGCAAAACGGCGCGCGGCTTCCTTGCTGACATGAACCGTACGGAATTGGGCAGGATTTTCGGTGAGGATTTCAGCCATCTGACCGATGCAGAGGCCTGTGACCCAATTCAATATTCCGTGTTTCCGAACTTCATTCTGTTCAAAGGGCTACCCTATCCATTCGCTTACCGCTTCGTGCCGGTCGGCGACAGCCCCGATCATACCCGCTTCGATTTCATGATCTTCCGGCCGAAGCCCAAGGACGGGTCTGATTTCCCATACGTAGATCAGATCGATCTTGGTCCTAACGACACCTATGCGGACAGCGGAGCGTTTCAGCCTTGGCATGGACTTATCTACGATCAGGATTGTCAGAACCTTGGCCTTCAACAAGAAGGCCTCAAGGCTGGCGGCGTAAAGAATGTAATGTTCAGTCGTTATCAGGAAGTACGGCTACGTTTTCTTCATCAGACGCTGATGACTTATCTTGAGATGAAACCGATGAATTGAGGTGATAGTGTTACACTACCGCATCATTTGAGATATATGATGCGGTGGGAAGCCAGTAATCAACTGAACAAGCGCAAGTTATTTGGCGAGGCGCGCCGACACTACCGCGCTGGATGTCGGAAATCACACGATAAGCGCCACCCCCTGATGCGACCGACGACAGATTCGGCCGCGAACAGGCGGCCCCCGGAAAACCCAGCGATCCGCTGCGCATCCTAAATCCCATAGCGTCCGACAAACTCTGCCGGAAAGGAGGGCTGTCCGACAACAAGCTATCAGGGGTTTTCCGACATGCTCATTGGCTACATGCGCGTATCTTCCACCGACGACCGGCAATCGGTCGATCTCCAGCGCGACGCGCTGGTTGCAGCCGGCGTCGATAGCCGGCATCTCTATTCCGACAAGGCATCCGGCGCTCGCGAGGACCGGGCGAGCTTGCGGGCCTGCCTCGAATATCTTGCAGCCGGCGATACGCTCGTCGTCTGGAAGCTGGATCGGCTCGGCCGATCCCTGCCGCATTTGCTTTCGATCCTGACCGATCTCAGGGCGCGTGGCGTCTCGTTCCGGTCTCTTACCGAACAGATGGATACCGGGACGCCACATGGCGAGCTGCTGTTTTCGCTGTTCGGCGCGCTGGCCCAGTATGAGCGGGCGCTGACGCGCGAACGCATCATGGCGGGTCTCGCGGCGGCCAGACGACGCGGCCGATACGGTGGCCGCCCGCCGACGATCGATGCGGAGAAGCTTGAGCAGATTACCGCCGCCCTTGCTGGCGGTGCCAGCAAATCGTCAATCAGCCGCACGTTCAACGTGCCCCGGTCGACCCTAGCGGACACGCTGAACCGCGCTGGTTGGTCAGCACCCAAGACCGGCATCTGATTACGGAGCAGCCGTTCTCACCCCGCTCACGATTGCCTTGGACGCTGCACAGAGATCGCCGGCGAACGTTGTTCCCGGCGCGACCATCATCGTCTTCCGCGCGTTCCGATCGTGCAGCGCGATCGTGCGCGGGCCAGCTACCCGACCGCCGCCAAGCTCATACCAGACGATCCAGTCGCTACCGACATGATAGGCGCGGATGAATCTCCGGGTCGGAACATTCCCACCGATAACGTCGGTGCTGTTGAACGGGCCATCGGCCTCGGAGATAATATCGGGTGCAAAGAAGCGGACCAGCTCGGCCGCCACAGTCGGCGGAAGGTCGGCCATCCTTTCGATCACTGGCACACCAGCGCCGAGGGCACATGCCGGAAGCGAAGGCATGTCGGGATGGTTACGCTCTTTCCATGTTTCGGGCGGCAGGGAAGTGGCCTGGGCCAGCATTAGCAGTGTCGCTATCATCATAACCGCTTAGCGCCTCGCCCGAGAAATCAATGCGATCAGCTTGTTAAGGAGCCAGACCACTATGGCCAATCCGGCTATCGCCAGGCCCATGATGATCCAGACATGCGTGAAATCGCCTTCGCAGGGAGACGGCCTGCCTTCGCATCCGCCTCCGCCGATCATCAGTCCGCCGAACAGCGTGGGAAGCACGATGACACCGAGGATCGCGGAGACGAGGCACCCCCAGTTGAAGCGGCGATCATTGGAAAAGGCCATGCTCTCTCTGCAATCTGTCAGAAGCTGAAGCGGGCCGTGCCGATAACCGAGCGCGGCGCTCCCGGGAGGTTCAGGATTGGCGAGGTGCCGTGGCCTGCGATGATGTAGCGCTTGTTGGTCAGATTATAGGCGTTGAGCTGAAGGCGGACAGGACCGAACTGCGCCCAGGCCAGCGCGTCGAACGTCACATAGGATGGCAGCACCGTGGTATTGACGGGATCGGCCCAGCGATCGCCGACATAGTTGACGCCGCCGCCCAGGCCGTAGCGCGTGGCGATCGTCTTGGTGAAGAAGAGGCTCGCCGAATTAAGCGGTGTGAGCGTGGCGCGCTTGCCGATCAGGCTTGGGGTCGCCGAGTCCGTGACGCGCGTATCGAGGTGGGTATAGCCCGCGATGACGCGGACATTTTCCGGCAGGTCCAGCGCGGCGGACAGCTCGACGCCCCGCGTGCGCTGCGTGCCGATCGGCACGATGCGCTGCGTGACGGGATCGGTGCCTTTGATCCCCGTGCGCCGGAGGATGAAGGCGGCCGCCTGCACCGACAGCTGGCCCCCGAACAGCACGTATTTCGCGCCGACTTCCTTGTTGGTGGTCTGTTCCGGCTCGATATCGGTGTTGGTGGCCGCCAGCGCGAAGGTCTCGGCCGAAGGCTGGAAACTGCGGCTCCATGACACATAGTAGGATTGTGCCGCGTCGGGCTGGAACAGCAAACCCGCGCGCGGGCTCCAGTTGCGGTCTGTTCGGGCCAGATCGGTCTGGCCGGGCAGACGCCGGTCGGTCTTCTGGATGAACCAGTCATGCCGCAGGCCCAGCATCGCCTTGATGCCATGCCCGAAGTCGATCAGATCCTGCGCATAGAGGCCGCGCGTATCGAGGCGGGTGACGCTATTATCGGTGAATGTGTTGAAGCTGTCATTATCGACCACCGGCAGGACAGGATCGAAGATCGACGTCACCGCGACGGTCCGGCCTGCGAAGCGCTTGCTCCCCTTGCTTTGATGCGCGATCTCGAAGCCATAGAGGATGGTGTGCGCGGTCCCGAGCAGGTTGAGCTTCTGGGTAAGTTCAGTCTGGTTCGACCAGCCTTCCTCGTCGCGATCGAAGCGGCTGTGTGCCAGCGTGACCGTCTGCGCGGCCGCATTCACCGCCGAAGGGATCGTGCTCTGCCGGTCCAGCGTGTAGCGATAGTGGTTGAACCCGTTGCGCAGGCTGAGCGTGTCGGAAAAGCGGTGGGTCACGGCCACCCGCTGCGACAGCACCTCCGAATGCGCCAGGTCGGCGTCACGGGCGTTGGCAGCACCATAGTAGGTGGAACGCGGCACATCGACCGGGCGGCCATTCAGGGCCGGTATGCCGAGATCCATCAAGCGCCGGTCATTGATGTAATCGGCCTGGAGCAGGATCGTCGTATCCTGTCCGCTGCCGATCAGCAGCGACGGGGCCAGCGCAAAGCGCTTGAGGAACTGTTGCTCGCGAAAGCTGCCATTGTCCTCGATGGCGCCGGTCAGCCGGAACCCGACATGCGACCTCTGATCGAGCCGACCGATATCCAGCTCGCCCCGGTAACTGTCGAAGGAGCCTGCCGAGAGGACGAAGGCGGTGATGTCGCCATCGGGTTTCTTGGTCACGCGATTGACGAGGCCGCCCGATGATCCCCGGCCATAAAGCACCGCCGCCGGTCCCTTGATGACTTCGACCCGATCGACGTTCGACAGGTCGCGATAATAGAGGGCGTCATCCCGGAAGCCGTCCACGAACTGGTCGGCGATGGCGGTGAAGCCGCGTATCCGGAATTCGTCGCGCTGTCCGTCGCCCGACGCGAGGGTGACGCCGGGTACGTTTCGGACGGCATCCTGGAGCGACAGGGCGCGCTGGTCGCGCAGCACCTCGGCGGGCACCACCGCGATCGACTGGGGGATATCCCGGAGCGGCAGCGCCACCTTCGCGGCGGAGCTGTCCTGCGGCACATATCCATCGCGCATGCCTGTCACGATAATGTCGGTACGCTGTTGGTCTTCCCCGGACTCATCCGCTCTGGCGGCCGTGCCCAACGTCAACGCCACAAGCGCGCACGAAATGCGTAAACCACTTTGAAACCTCATATTTCCCCCGGACCTGACCAACCTGTGTTAATCCGGTCAGTAGTGCGAATGATTCTCATAAACAAGAATGAGGTGTGTCAAAGCCGATGTTGTAATATCTCCTGGCCGGAGATCAGTGACATGGAAGGAATGGGGGTGATGGGGATGACGGCGCTTTTTCTATTGGCGCAGGCGGCATCGACCGCAATCGGTCAACCGGCGCCTGCCACTGGCACGCCGTTCGGCAAATGGGCGACGGTGCGTATCGAACCGGCGCTTGGCGAAACCCACACGGAAATCGCCATCGGCACCATTCGCGACGATCGCGGCAGGAAACAACTCGATTACTGGATGCGTCGTGAGGAACGCGATCGGCAAGGCGACAGCCTCAAAGTCAGTTGGGCAGACAGCCGGAGTTGTCCGGCAATGCGCCCGGTGATCGAGGCGATGCGGGATATGGGGACGATGCAGTTCGCCCCTCCAGGAGGCGCCGACAACATTATCGTCACGATGGATGGCACAATGTACACGCTCGAAGCGCCTGGGCGTTATGAGAGCGGCCATGCCGGCACTATTCGGATCAAGGCAAATGTCCGGACCCCGCTCGCCGACTGGGCCGAGCGTCTGCGATCCGACATGGCGGGCTGCTGGGCGGCGAAGGCGCCGTTGGCATGAACAGGGCGATCAAGGCGATGATCCGCCGGTGCGGACTGCTGTGTCTGGTTCTTGGGACGCTCGCTCCATCCATTGCCCAAGCTCGCTGGATGGAAGCGCGATCGGCCAATTTCATGGTCACCAGCGACGGCAGCGAGGCTGGCCTACGTGAATCCACGGAGCTGCTCGAAAACTATGATCGGCTGCTCAGGACGCTGACGGGGACCACAGCGCCGCCGTCGCCAGCGCCGCTCAAGGTCTATCTGGTCGGCTCCGCCGGCAAGCTGCGCCAGGTCGTGCGCCTCCCCGAAAATGCCCTGGGCGTCTATATGGCGCGGGTCGGCGGCACTGCGGCGCTGGCGGTCCGGGGCGATCGTCCCGGCCTTGGCGGCGAGGAAGTGCTGCTGCACGAATATGCCCATCACTTCATGAACCGCTATTATCCGGCGGCTTATCCGACCTGGTATAGCGAGGGCTTCGCCGAATATGTGATGACCGTCCGCTTTCTCAGCGATCGGATCGAGATAGGCCGCCCGAACCCAAGCAGGGCGGCCTGTCTGCTCCAAGGCACGTGGCTGCCCGTCAAGCGTATCTTCACGTCGGGTCGCGCTGGATTGTCTGCCGCGCAGGTTCCGCAATTTTACGCGGAGAGTTGGCTGATCGTGCATTATCTCTTCTCTGCACCCGAGCGGCGCGAGGCGCTGACCCGATACCTTGCCGATCTGCATCGAGGCATCGCCGAACCGGCAGCATTCCAAAGCGCCTTTGGTAAGGATCACGCCGCGTTCGATGCCGATCTCAAGCGCTACAGGGACGGCGGAATTGGGTTCGGCGCAATGGGACGCGATCAGGGGCCAGCTTCCACCATCACGGTCAGCGCGTTGCCCGCATCCGCCGATGACCTACTGCTGCGCCAGCTTGCCCTCAACCTTGGCATTCCCGATCCGGCAGTTGAGGCCCAGACGCTGGCAGCGATCCGGTCGGTTGCGGCGCACTATCCCGGCGATAGCTATGCCCAGCGCATATTGGCGCGCGCCGAGGTCGGTTCTGGTGACCGCTCCGCCGGTGTTGCGATCCTGGATCGTCTGATCGCCGCAGGGGCATCCGATGCGGAACTATTCTATTATCGCGGCCAGGCCGACTTTTTCACAGGCCGCTGGGATGATGCCAAGCGCATCGAACTCTATGCGGCCGCGCACGGATGGTTCGCAAAGGCCGTCGCGGCCGATCCCAGCTATTACACGGCGCTCTACAGGCTCGCACTCACCACCCCCAACACAGCCACAGGACAATCGGATGCGGTGGTCGAGCAGCTGAAGACCGCGCACGAGCTTGCGCCGCTGGTGGGCGATATAGCGATTGACGCGGCGACAGCGCTGGCATCCCGCCATCGCTATGCGGAGGCTGCTGCCGCAATTCTCCCCATCGCTGCCAACCCGCACGGCGGCAATACCGAGCGCGCGCAGGCGTTGCTGGCCCGCATACAGGCGGAAGCGGCGGCCAGGCCATGACCGGCACACACCAGGGAAGCCCGTTGTGATGATCGCCAGCCTCGTCGCCTCCCTTCTGGCTGGCGCTGCACATGGTGAGCCTCCGGCATCGGCGGTCGCAAGCAACGGTGATCGTATCGCAGCTATTGCCCGGATCGCACGCTCTGGCGATCTTACGGTTGCAGGCACGACTGAGGAAGGCCGCACGCCGAGGGCTGTTCTCGATGTCGATGCCGCCGGTTGCAGCGTCGCCTTCAAGACCGCCACCTCCAGCACCGGCTTCCGCGCGCAGATCGCGGATTTTAGGCGCGATCTGACGATTGTCATGGCCAGCGGTAATGAGGTTCAGGTCATCGACAAGGGCGACCGGTCAAAGGGGCTGATACTGCGCGCCAAGCGCAACGGCACAATCCTCCGCGATGGGCTGCTTGATCTCAAGGAAGCGTGCCACACATCAGAAATCCTCTTTTGACGCGGCTGCGTTGCCCTGACGCGCAGCCCCGTCAGGATTCATGTGCTTTCCGAAAGAGGCAAAGACTTGGGGTGAGTAATGACCCGTTAGAGGAATCAATTTACCTTATTGCGCTAGGTGCCATTGATGGCCTGGCTTTCCCCCTTTATGATATTGATAGGTATGGCGCTTCTCGCTGCCGCGCTGCCGTCGATTTCGGCGATCCTTGGCAAGCTGGGAGAGGGCAGCCTGCGAACGGCGTGGCGCTACCTTCGCGCTATGATAATGCTTTTCCTGGCGGGATATGCCGGCTTCGCGTTTCTTCTGCTCGGCGCGCCTGTGACGGCGGCCGAACTCATCGTTTCGGCTATTCTCATGGCTGGCGGCGCCTTCGTTTTGATCGTGGCGCGCCTGTCTCACCTCACCACCAACGATATCGTCCGCATCGCCGCGCTCGAGCGCGACGTCATGCGCGATCCGCTGACCGGCGTGTTCAACCGCCGCTATCTCGATGCCAAGCTCGACGAGGAGACGAGCCGATCGCGGCGCTCGGGCCAGCCCCTCTCGACACTCGTCATCGACCTCGACCATTTCAAGCACATCAACGACACCTACGGACACCCGATCGGCGATCAGGTGATCCGCCATGTCTGCGCATTGATCGCCGGACAGATCCGAACGGTGGACACTGTCGTGCGTTATGGCGGCGAAGAATTCGTGGTGGTCGCCCCCGATAGCACGGTCGAAGCAGCAGCGGCGCTTGGCAACCGGATGATCGGTTCCCTCAACGAACGCATCCTCACTTTGCCGGACGGAACAAGCCTGTCTGTCACGGCGAGCATCGGCGCGGCGCAGTATGAGCCGGGCGAAACCTGCCTCGATTTCCTCGCCAGGGCGGACGGCGCTCTTTACGAGGCCAAGCGCGGTGGACGAAACCGGCTTCACATGGCCTTGCCCCGACAACTTGCAGTCGCGGTGTAAAGGGCCGCTGCTATTGCGGTATGTCCAGCGTGCCGCTGATATCCGTCACTGGAATACGCAGGTAGCGGATGCCGTTCGGCTCGGCCCGAGGAAATCGACCGGCCCGCACATTGACCTGGATCGACGGCAACAGGAGCCGGGGCGCGGTCAGTGTCGCGTCCCGCGCGTCGCGCATCGCCACGAACTCGTCCTCGGTGATCCGTAAGCGCAAAAACCTCCCCACATTTTCGTAAGCGCTGATTTGTCTATGTTTCGCCCCTCGTCTGAGGGGTATCGTAGTGGCCGATGATGTAAGAACATTCGAAACAGGTTTCGAAAGGCAGGAGG